>JAXHTB010000259.1:0-5737 GCA_034190185.1 Spirochaetota bacterium
TGGATACTAATATAAAGGAGTTCATTAAAGATGAAGGTTTCATATACTCAAGAAGAAGAAAAATTTCGAAAAGAGATCAAGGAGTGGTTTGAAAATAATGTTCCAGAAAAAATAAAGGACAAAACCCTTGGTGGAAGCACACTTGATATTGATCTTATGGTAGAGTGGCACAAAGTGCTTTATGAAAAGGGATGGATTGCCCCTGAGTTCCCCAAAGAAATGGGCGGTGCTGATTTCAGTGAAACTGAAAAGTTTATCTTTAATTATGAATACAGTCTTTCAGGTGCTCCAAGACTAAAGACAAAGCTTATGTCTGTGGGAATGCTGGCTCCTATATTGATTCAGTTTGGGACAAAAGAGCAGCAGGAGCGTTTTATACCAGATATGTTGTCAGGTAAAACCCTTTGGTGTCAGGGTTTTTCTGAACCTAATGCTGGATCTGATCTTGCCAGTTTAAATGCAAAGGCTGTTCTTGAAGGAGATGAGTTTGTAGTTAATGGTCAAAAAATATGGACTAGCATGGCAGATCGGGCTGACTGGATGTTTATGCTGGTTCGGACAGATTCTTCAGGAAGGAAACAACAAGGCATTACCTTTTTGTTAGTTGATATGAAAAGTCCTGGAATAACAGTACGTCCTATTGAGGCAATAATTGATACAAGTCCATTCTGCGAAGTATTCTTAGAGGATGTTCGTGTCCCAAAAGAGAATCTTGTAGGAGAGATAAACGATGGCTGGAAACTAGCAGGAGCGTTATTAGGGCATGAAAGGTTGAACGCATTTCCAGTTGGTGAGCTAGTAAATGCTGTGGATATTATTAAAAAGAATGCAAAAAAAGCGATGTACAGGGGGAAACCATTACTTCAGGACGAAGTGTTCAGGAGAAAATTAGCAGCTATTGAGGTAGATTGCAAAGCGTTATACGCTACTTTTTTGCGGACATTATCAAATTTAAAACTTGGTTCCTCTCCTGGTCCAGAAGCCTCTTTCCTCAAGGTCTATGGTGGGGAGCTGTATCAACGTGTCATGGATCTGAATCTTGAGGCAATAGGTCCCTATAGCCAGTCATGGTATAATATTGATGAGTTTGGAAATGATGTCCATCAAGCTACAAAGGGGTGGATTAATGCAAGAAGCCTTACAACATGGGGTGGGTCTTCAGAAATACAACGTACCATTATTGCCACACAAACCTTGAATTTACCAAGAAAATGATAAAAACTAATGTAGTAAGTATATTTACGTATTATAATATTTGAACTTTTTTTATTTTGAAATATTTGTAAGAAATGAATATTTTTGAGTTGTTTAAGAGGATTCCATAGATCCATGGATTTGGGTGAGTTTTTATGATAATAAGAAGATGCTTGTTAGGGAAAAGAATAATTAACACTTGTATAGATTTTTAATTTTTCTGTTGAATTCTTTTACTCAGATGGCACTTGTATTTATAGCATTATATTTAGGAGGAATATTGAATTGAGTTTTTTTAAAGAAGAACATGAGATATTTCGTGAGAGTTTAAAGAAGTTTGTTGAGAAAGAGATTGAACCTTATATTGAAGAATGGGAAGAGGAAAGGGAGATACCGCGTTCGTTATGGAAAAAAATGGGTGAGATGGGATTTCTTTGCCCTTATGTTGAAGAGAAATATGGTGGTTCTGGTGTTGGTTATGATTATTCTGTAATTTTAATAGAAGAGCTTGCAAAAGGTAGCTTGGGATTAGGTATTGCTACTCATACAGATATTGTTGTACCCTATCTCTTCGATTACGGAACTGATGAACAAAAAGAGAAATGGCTCAGGAAATGCACTACTGGTGATATTATCATGTCTATTGCTATGACAGAACCTGATGCTGGTTCAGATGCTAAGGCAATCAGAACGTATGCCGAAAAGGATGGTGATCATTATATCATAAATGGTCAGAAGACCTTTATAACTAATGGAATCGCTTCGGATCTGATTGTTCTTGCATGCAAAACTGATCTTAATATAGTGCCTGCATCTAAAGGTATAAGTCTTTTCTTTGTTGAGACAGGAACTCCTGGATTTACAAAAGGACGTAAACTGGATAAGATGGGCATGCATAGCGAGGATACTGCAGAACTGTATTTTGACAATTGCAGAGTACCAAAAGAGAATATGCTGGGGGAAGAGGGAGAAGGTTTTAAATATCTGATGGGCGAGCTTCAGAAAGAACGATTAACTGTTACAATCTGGGCTCAGACTATGGCAGAACGTATGCTGGAGGATACAGTTGAATATGCTAAAACTAAACAGGCTTTTGGTCAGGCTATCGGTAATTTTCAGCATAATGCCTTTAAAATGGCTGAGATGGCAACTGAGGTTGAGCTTGGTCATTGCCTTCTTTACACTTTAATAGAGGATTATTTAAATGGGAAGGATATCGTAAATAGGGTTTCTATGGCAAAATGGTGGATAGCTGAGATGGCCAATCGAATTGCTTATCATGGTGTTCAACTTCATGGTGGCTATGGTTATATGGAAGAGTACCCAATATGCCGATTTTATCGTGACGTCCGTGGTCAAACCCTATACGCTGGCACAACAGAGATCATGAAGTTGATAATTGCTCGAAACCTTGGTTTTCGTTAAAGATATTTATCCTTCTTGACCACTTGCTATAGTGGTCAAGAAGGATCCATTTGAAAGAATGAGGAAAGGAATTGTTAATTTAATGTTGAAATTTTTATCTTCATCTTAATAGTCTGAAATAACTCCGGCTTTTCGGGTAATCCTTTTGTGATTTTTCCTATTCTGGTTAATTCGTTTATAAATGATCGATAATTCTTAACTGGGATTTCCACAACAATATATTGATGAACTTGTTCCCCTTGTTTCTGTATTGACGCTCCTCTGTTATCTTTTACTTTGTTATTATTTATCTGTTTCTTGTCTTCTTCTTTTAATATTTTCCCCTGTAATGAGGTTGTTATATTTCTAATTCTATCTATAGATGATATAGTTGATCTTTCTTTTGATGAAGTTGGCGCTATGTCTTCCCTTTTGATAGATCTTTTTTTTGCTTTTACTGACTCCGCCATTTTCTGAAATTTGATTTCCTTATCCAACTCGTCGCTTTTTTCTGTTTTTTTAGAAGTATAGCTTTCTTGCTTATCGTCATCAAAAGAAGAATAAGGTGATTCGGATGCTGAAGGTGATGAATATTCGATGTCCCTGGATGATGTTTTTGCTGTTGCGTTTGTAATTAACAGAGCTATCTCAAAGGTCTTAATTTCTGGATAGCTCTTAGCCTTTTTTTTAACAGCAGTCCTGACTGGAGCAGTCTTAATTTTCTTGGGTATTGATGGAGCAACAGATCTATTCACTGCAATCCTTGACGGTTGTTTTTTCTGAGATTTTATTTTTACATTTTCCTCTGCTAAAAATTGATCGTGTTCAATTGCAGTTTTAAATATCCTCTTTACTGGTTCAATTGGTCCATATATATAAACTATTAGGATAATTATGGCTAAAGCACCTGCTGCCTCAAAAGGTATTTTTATAGTTAATGGTAAAAACAGTTTTTGAATAAGTTTTTTATAGTAAGGTTCATTTACAATACGTTTATGCAGCATTTCAAGAAAATCGTTCGGAGCTTTTATCTTCTTTAACGAAGCCATTTCACTTGAATATTTTTGTATAAAGATCAGCTCTTCCTGACATGCTTTACACTCAAGAATATGTTTACCAACCTTGTTCTTTATATCAGGTTTTAAATCATTAGAGATGTAAGCATCTAATTGATTTTTAACTTGATCACACTTCATTTTATATAGCTCCTCTTAATAATCCCCTAAGATGATGTCTTGCCCGCGCTAACTTCGATTTTACTGTGCCAAGTCTTAGTCCGGTAATTTCTACGATCTCATCGTATGATTTCCCTTCAATATCACGTAGTATAATTAGTATTTTCTGATTTTGTGGTAATGAGTCTATGGCATCTTGAATAACCTTTTTACGCTCCTTTCTCTCAAGTTTGGTTTCAGGATTGAATGAATTATCACTGATCTCTAGTGATTTTACGGTTTCTTTAGTTCTTCCAGGATTATCTATACGCACTATTTTTTTATTATTGCGATATTCTAATGATGAGAATCTGTTTTTACATGTATTAATTGTAATTGTATAAAGCCATGTTGAAAAGGTTGACTTAAATTTAAATTTATTAAGATTTTTATAAACTTTAATAAATGTCTCCTGAGCGCAGTCATTAGCCTCATCGTAATCGCCTAGTAGCCTATAACAAAGATTGAATACCTTATCCTTATATTTAATAACAAGTTTATCAAAGGCAATAGTTATGTCATCCTGAAAGTCGTTGATAAGCTTCTTATCCTCAAGGTGAGAAGGTATCTGTGTATTTTGTCTTCCTTTACTCATTTAGACAATTTTTTGTGCAAAAAGCTCCGCATTTTTATTAAAATTGCTTAATATATAAATTCTAATAGGTAAATTGTCAAGTTATCTACAAAATCTATTAGTCTTTGATTCATTTATCTTCAATATATGTTTTTAATATCTATATTTCACTAATATATCAATATAGGTTGACTATCGTATCGGATTTTATTATTTTTTAATGGTAATCAGTGATAATATTTTTTAAATAAAATTTTTTTATTATATTTTCTTGACTTATTATGTTTTGATTATTAGATTTGTAAGATTAATCAAATTGCTTGTTGAAAATGTGAATATGATTCGCATCAAATTTCAAGCATTCATTTTACTGTAAAATGCTAGTACTATTATAAAAATGATTATGAGGTTATTTCAAGGATCAGGTTGGACAAAATATATATAATAAGATTACTTGTGTCAATGAAACTTCTCATCATTTCAAAACAAGGAAGTTGAATATCTTAATATATAAGATATTAGTAACAATCTATATTGAGGTTAGTAAAATGAAGAGAATAATTATTCAAATTATAATTTTTTTAGGGATTATAGGTTCCTTTTCATGTGATCAATCAGACATCTGGGGCAATGGTAATAATCCATTGGATAAAACTCCCCCATTTCTTTCTTCAGTAGTCTCCTTAAGCAATACATCTGTAGAGGTTACCTTCTCAGAAGATGTTGATGAATCATCAGCAGAGGAGGTTTCCAACTATACTATCCCTGATCTTGCAGTATTAAGCGCAGAAAGAAATGTTGCGGACAATTCGATTGTAACGCTTACTACAAGCTCTCAGGAGGTTCAAGAATACACAATTACTGTAGCTAATGTTGAGGATCTAAACTCAAATATTATAGGTTCGCCAAACTCAATGGTATTCACTGGAAAACCTCTATTACCTGAGGTTGTTGATGTTGTGTCAATTTCCAATACCGATGTTAAGATCACCTTTTCTAAAGAATTGGAACAAACAAGCGCAGAAACTGCTGCAAACTATTCTATTACAGATATTGCCAGTGTTGTGCTGGATGTAAATAACGCAGATCAGCATTATTCAGATAAGACTATTGTTTATCTTACAACTGATGCTCAAAGCGGTGTATCGTATTCTTTATCTGTTATCAACGTTCAAGACAATAGTGGTAATATGATCGATCCGGACAACTCATTTTCCTTTGCAGGAAATGGCGATATTGCACCTGAAGTCCGTAGTGTTATAGCAACATCAAATACAAGTATTAGAGTAGTATACTCCGAAGATGTTGAACAGGCAACCGGCAGATCGATATTATAGGCGGTGAAGCCGAT
>JAXHTB010000026.1:0-18888 GCA_034190185.1 Spirochaetota bacterium
CTCTCTTAGATTTTCTATAAATTCAAATCCATTCATATTTGGCATTTCTATATCAGTAATTATAAAATCTGTACATCTTTCATTATCTTTACATCTGCAGGCAGGTATCTTTTGTAGTGGGCAAATAAAAGGATTTGTATATGAAAATACCTCGTAGCCTTTGTCATCAAGAATTTCAGTTAGCAATGATCTTAAATCATCGTCATCTTCCAACAAAATCACACGTATTATCATCTCTATTATTTATTCCCCTTTTCCAATTTTACTCATCAATTAAGGATTATTAATGACTGTGGATTAACTATACATAAAAATAATATTAGAAAATAGCAATAATAACAAATCTAAAATCGACTATTTATTTTTCCTTTTTCTCCATGGTTTTAGTGTAGAGATAAATAAGGCAAATATAATAAAAAAAGCCTGCAATGTTCCAAAAATCATTGAATTCTGTCTTATTGATATATAATAAAGATCGCTAAGTGCGCCTAATCCTTTAATTTTAGCAATTTCTGCCATATTGCTAATCCATGGCCCCAACCAGAATGTTCCAAAAACTATACTTAATAAACATATTACCCATTTAACAATAATCCAGTTATATTTAAACCAACCCCATTTTGTCCAAATTGAATAAATAAGGGATGTTAACAACGTTCCTAAAGCGCCAGGAACAAGAATATATTGATCAATAAAATCCAAAGTTGCAACAATACCAAAAAGTTCACTACCGTCTGAAGGATTGATGAAGAATTGCATTGTAGTTAATGCAATTGCGCATCCAACCCAGATTGAACCAGAGAATATATGTAGACATTTAAGCCATTTTTGTCCTTTTTGACTGATTTTTTTCATTATCCCTCCTTTTCATAATTGTAAGCAGAAAAAAACCGATAATCTACACCTAATGATATTAACACTAAAAATAACCCAAACCCAAAGAAAATAATATATAAAATAAGTTTTTATAGAAACATACACTATAAAAGTACAGTCTAAAAAGCCTTACTTAAATGCAAGATTATCGAACTCTGAATCTAAAATTAATGAAATAACAATAACAATTTTTATGTATTAAGATAAAAATCTTACTAACCTTTAATTCAAATTATAATAATTAGTTATACAATATCATTATAAACGCCAAATTATTTCAGGTTGATTTCTTACAGGTAATCTATGAAAGCTGAACTTGGGATAACCCACCATCATCGATCCCATACATTTATGATCTTTTGGAATTGGTAGAGCTTCCATCATAGGAGGGAAAGTTGTTGCTGCGGCATTGAAAAAACCTGCCCAGCAGCATCCCAAACCCATAGCTGTTGCAGCCAGTTCAAGATAAGTCAATGCTATTGTGCTAGAAGTCGGGGCCATATGATCATCCTTTGCTGCATGAGCAACTACTACAACAGGCGCACCTCGTAGGATAATATCATACCCATCTTCCCATTGATGTATCGCCCTGTCCATATGCAGTGATAAAGCAAATTCCGACATATTCTCCAACATCCATCGCATCCATTCAACAGTGATTCCAGCAAGATGTCTTAATTCATCTCTATTCCCTAAAACAAGCCATTCCACACTCTGAGAGTTGTGTCCTGTTGGTGCATATCTAGCAAGATCGATTAATTTTAGAATCTCACTTTTAGGCACTGATTTTTCGGTATATGTTCTTATGGATCGTCGTGAGCGCAGGAACTGATCGCATTGAGCTAAAGAAAGTTGCAGTTCCTTTTTTATAGGAGGGCATTGGTCAATTGGCATATCATGATGGGAAATGCTTGCTGTTGGACAAACAGCAACACAATGACCACATCGAATGCACAGATCCTCAACATCTGCAGCTTGAGTTGGGTATTTAGATTCATTTAATTCAATGATATTAACCGGACAAGTAGCAACACATATTCCATCTTTATTACATGTTCCTTTATTGACTTCAAGTAAACTCATATCTTACCTCTCTAATAAATTATTTTCTTTTTAGTATATTATGCTTTAAATAAGCTGTATTTCTTGCTTGGCTCTAAAATATAGATGTAATAATATATTGATACACCTGTTGCAATAAAACTACAGTTTATTTTGAATTAGTTTACAACTTTTCTACTAATCTTTGATAACAAATCCAATTATTATTAGTTTTGTTTCTAATTGTGTAAAATTGGATATTTTTTCAATAAATTTTTGTATAATCTTGTAAATAAATATTTATCCTGAACAGATACATAATCAGGCTATATATAATTTGTACTAAAACCAACAATTAGAAAATATAACCTGATTATACTTGCTGAAATAATCCTTGACAATTCACAAAAATCTCATATTTTTTATATAATATAAACTTATTTATAAGCCTATATTATTCTATGTCAATTTTCTATCCCAATGTCTTTAATAATTCATCAGGATAATTATAATGAGTAAATTTGAGGTGGTATAAATGCCAGATGCAAACAACATTTTAGAACCTAGGAATACAAATGAAATGAGTCCGGAAAGAAAAAGTTATAGAGACAGATCAATAAAGGGAGCTGACAACCTGGACTGGGGTATGAGGAACAGGCTTTCCAGTCTGATACAGTCGGATGGTCACTGTTTCTTCCTTCCAATAGATCATGGATATTTCCAAGGCCCAACAAGATGCCTTGAAAGACCTGCAGAAACCATAAAAGAGTTGCTTCCCTATGCAGATGGGCTCTTTGTAACAAGGGGGGTTCTGCGAAGTTGTGTAGATCCAGATATCAACACTCCAATCATCCTGAGAGTTTCCGGAGCAACCAGTGTAATAGGAAAGGATCTGGCTAATGAAGTAATTACAAATTCAATAGAGGACATCATTCGGCTGAATGTTGCAGCAGTGGGACTTTCCATTTTTGTTGGCAGCGACTATGAGAAAGAGACCCTAGAAAACCTGGCAAATCTTGTCAATGTTTGTGAAAATTATGGCATTCCGGTTATGGCAGTTACAGCTGTTGGCAAAGAACTTGAAAAAAGAACAGCGCGGTTCCTGAGCCTCTCCTGTCGAATTGCAGCTGAGTTAGGCGCAAAAGTAGTAAAAACATACTACTGTTCTGAGGACTTTGATAAGGTTACAGGAGGATGCCCGGTACCGGTTGTTATGGCAGGAGGTCCAAAGTGCGAGACTGAACTTGAGGTCTTCGAATTTGTTTATGACGGAATGCAGAAAGGTGCCATTGGTGTTAACCTTGGAAGAAATGTATGGCAAAATCGAAATCCAGTTGCTATTATGAGAGCATTAAGATCAGTAATCCACGAAAAAGCAACGCCAAAAGAAGCGCTAGAAATCTTTGAAACAATCAAAAATAAAAAAGAACAGTAACTCAAAAAACAGATAATTACATAAAAGAATTATTGACAAGCAAGACCTCCAAAAGAAAAAATTAACTATTAGTAATAGTTCACCACAGAGGTGCAGAGCTAGCAAAGGTGAATTATTTCCTTTTGTCATTGATTGGACGGCAAATTGAATCTAGCCAACTCTTTATTAGGGCGATAAATTATAAATGTCTTGGCGAAATCATTCATTTTATCTTTCGTAATAACAGTAGAAAGAAAAAAAATCATCTTTTCTTTGCACCCCAAGGGCACTTCTTCGCTGTACTCAGGGCGCGTGCTTTGCGTCTCTGCGGTAATTAGATCTTTTTTCTAATAGGGGTGTGAACTATTACAAAAATAAATACCGATATAGGAGGAATTATGTCTTCAGATAATAAAGATTTTATAAAAGCTGTTGAAAAAGGAAGACCGCCGAATATTACTAACCTTTTCCCAAATTCAAAAGCTCTGATTGTTAGTGGCAAGGTCATTGACAGAGCAATGATTGCCAAGGGCAAGGCAATGACCATTGCCGCAAATGGCAGAAACTATTTTGCAATCCGCGGAACGCTTCTGGCTGCGCAGAGGGCAAATGCAGCTATTATCATCGAAATTGCGAAATCAGAGGGAGGCGGAGACGCCTATTGCGCAATCAACTATTGGAATATTGCAAGAACAGTTGACGCCCTTTGTAATGAGTTGAACATTACAATCCCTGTAGCAATTCATGCTGATCATTACGGCATTAAAAATGAAAAAGACCTTGAGCAGGCAAAGACTGAGATTCCTACATTGTTCGATGCTGGACTTACCTCAATAGCCATTGATGCGTCTCACATGCCAGATGATGAGAATCTGCTTGCAAATATTATGCTTAACCCTTTGATTCCGGATTGGGCAGGTCTGGAGACCGAAGTAGGAGAGATCAAAGGCAAGGAAGGCCTTTCAACAGTTGAAGAAGCGCTCTTTCTAATTAAGGGGCTTAATGCTAGGAGCATTTTCCCTGATTGGATAGCCCTTAACAACGGCACTACTCATGGCATTGAGGCCAGTGATAAAGGGATTCAGGTTGAACTAACTTCAAAGATCCATAATGCTTTAACCGATTATCATGTTTCTGGAGCCCAACACGGTACATCCGGCAATAATTCTGAACGACTAAGAAACATAGCAGGTAATACAAAAACAACAAAAGCAAATGTTGCAACAGCCCTGCAAATGATATCCTGGGGACTCAAGGTAAATGATTACGGAAATGCCATTCTTGATGATAACGGAGAATTCATCAAAATGAACGGCAAGGGTGTCACTGAGGATATGTGGGCTGAGATGGTCAAATATGCAAAATCTAAGGAGATAAAGGGCGGAAACTATAAGAAGCTCAATCTTCCATTCGAAAACAAACTACTTGGGCAGCCTAAAGAAGTACGTGAAAGAATGAGCAAAGATGTTGAAAATTTTGTGTATGAACTTCTCATAAATGTCTTTAATGCTAAAGACACTGCTTCTTTAGGCATAGAAGTCATTCTTAAAGCAGGCTCTTACGATATTGGAGCAAAAGGCTCAAAAATTGAAGATCCAAATGAATGGACAGAAGCTAAAATAAAGGAGAAGGCAGCTAAAATATCTTCAGACAAAGGACCAAAAGGCAACTTTGATGATTAGATCTATAGAGAATTAGTAAATCGCA
Source organism: Spirochaetota bacterium (assembly GCA_034190185.1). Taxonomy (GTDB): domain Bacteria; phylum Spirochaetota; class UBA4802; order UBA4802; family JAFGDQ01; genus JAXHTB01. The sequence goes on from JAXHTB010000026.1 coordinate 5,039, forward strand.
GATTATAACTATTTCTCAGGAAAGAATAAATTAAGTGTGGCCTAAATCTATGGGAAAAGATGAATAGGAGTAATGCTTGCATCAATCCTGTATTTACAGAAATCTCATTAGTTAATGCAGGGAGATTCACAACAACTGCCGCAAATATCACTGTAAAAAATAGGTGTTGTATAAGATAAACTGATTTCAGTAGTAATACTTGCTGCAAAATCTACTGTAAAACTCTTTATCAAAAAGGTAGCTTTTTCTTAATCATCACTATTTAAATAAAATTCAGAATCTTTAAATACTGAGTAATTAAAAAAAATATTATTCCTAATTCTTCTCATTTCCAAAAATGGCCACACTTACAACACATCCGCCTGGCTGACCGCCTAAATTCTGTGTCAGCCCGAATTTAGGATTCTCTATTTGGCGGTCCCCTGCGCACTGACGTAATTGTGTATATGTCTCAAAAATCATCCTTATTCCGGAAGCGCCAACAGGATGCCCAAAGCACTTAAGTCCGCCATCCGGCTGCACAGGAAGTCCTCCGTCAAGATTAAAAAATCCGGATTCAATGTCCTCTTTTGCCCTTCCGCGTGGAGAGAATTGAAGGTCTTCCATTGTTACAAGCTCGGTAATAGAAAAACAATCATGAACCTCAGCCATGCTGATCTCCTTGCGTGGATTCTTTATTCCGGCAGACTCGTAGGCTCTATTAGCTGCTAAAACTGTCTCAGGAACGTTGGTATACTCATATTTAGTATCGATGCGTCCATAATCTGCGCTACATGCAATCTCAAGGGCCTTGACATAGATAGGATCAGGGCGGAAGTTTTTTGCCATATCCGCCCTTGTTATTATTGCAGCAGCGCATCCATCACTTACTCCACAGCAGTCAAAAAGTCCAAGGGGTTCCGCAATTATGGGCGCATTCACAACCTGTTCAATAGTAATCTTATTGCGAAAATGCGCCCTTGGATTCATCGATCCATTTGCATGACTCTTTACCGAGATCGCTCCTAAGGCGCGCTTCCCTTCTTCATAGCTTAAACCATACTTTTTAAAATAACCTGTAGCCAAAATGGCAAAGGCTCCAGGAGCTGTTAGCATTGGCTGTGTGTTAGAAACCCCTGGGAAATAACCAATCCCCAAACCGCTGAAACCCATATCCTTGATCTTCTCCACACCAACAGCTAATACTATATCATAAATACCCGCAGCTACTGCATAGCAAGCATTCCTAAAAGCATCTGTCCCAGTAGCGCATGCATTCTCAACACGTGTAATCGGAACGCCCTGCAAACGTAGCGGAGCAGCAAGCCCCATTCCGGTTTTTGCTGAAAGATCGTAGGAAGCCCCGACCCAGGCAGCCTGAATATCCTTTGGCTCAATGCCTGCATCTTCAAAAGCATCATAACAAGCTTCAACAACCAGGTCAGACCCGCTTTTGTCCCATCTTTCTCCAAACCTTGTGCACCCCATTCCAACAACAGCAACACGATCCCTTATGCTTTCTGGCATTTTATCCTCTCTTTAGAATTATTATATTTTATCTAACTGGTCTAACCTTCCAGTAATAATTATGAATTCCTCGATCATAAAATAGATGCCGGAATGTCATTTTAACCTGCATTCCTACCTCAATCTCTTCGGGCGATCTATCAGTAACCTCAAAGGCTCCACGACCTCCCCCTTCAAAATCAACAATAGCAGAAGTTAATGGCGGATCTAAAGATGATGTTAGATTGTCCTGAGTATAAGAAAATATAGTTCCCTTTTTTGCCGCAAAGCAGTAAGCATCAAAATCATCCTTAACTCCGCACTCAATGCATATCCTTTCTGGCATAACATAACTGGAGAGCAGACCAGCCTGTGTATACTGAATCGTACCGCACTTTCTGCATTTTACACCATAAAGACCAAGAAGTATCTTTGCATTGCGATGAAGATTTGAGATGGAGGTAGCAGGAAGAGAGGGCCTTTTAGCCTCTTCCATAGAAACAATATTCCTCCACTTAAGATATGTGGAATAATTGTAAATCATCTTTTTAATATTAAGTTGTCTTTCAAAGGTTCCTCTGTTTTTTATCTTTTTAATAGCATCTGTTACCTGCAACAAAAAAACATCCACACCGCTACTGTAACTGGCGAAAAGAATCTTATCACCTGGTTTTGCTTTATCCAATGCTGCTGCAAGCATCATGATGCTTAGAGCTGATCCAGTGTTCCCAACTGAATCGAAGTATGTAGTCTGCAACTGCTCTTTAGATATTTTTAGTTCTTTAGCAAGCTTTGCATGTCTTCTTATATCTGCCGGAGCATCGCATACTACACAGTCGAGATCTTCAATGGTCAGTCCACATTTTTTAAGGAATTCAGAAATAACATTAGGCATAATCTTGGAATATCCTTCATCATGAACCATTCTATCTTCCCACATACGTACGAATGAATCCTCGTGTGATCTCCACATTCCGCAAAACTCATCTGTTACAGTATAGCGCTCCTTTACCTCAGCAATTATATCATCAGCACCAAGTAGTACAGCCGCACCGCTGTCACCGATTGATTGCTCGAGATCACCACCAGGAGCTCCCAGTCTACAGTCTGATGCTGTAACTAGGATGTTCCTTGCGGAACCTGCAGCAATAGAGTCAAGCGCAGCATTTATTGCAATTGTTCCGCATCTAAGACTGTTCGCAAAATCCACAGCTCGGATGGTGCTCTTGAGATCGAGGGCTGTTCCAGCTATTGCTGAGACAAGTTTTTCTTTGTACGGAAAAGTTGTAGAAGCACAATAAATTCCATCTACTTCTTTACGATTAAATTCTGCTAAACAGTCAATACCTGCCTCAACAGCTAAGCTGAGACTGTCTTCATCAAAGTTCGCCACTGTTCTTTCCCCCCTCATAGGGAACGGCATTGTCAGCCATGTCTTGTGAATATCACCACGATCCATTCTATAATATGGTATTGATACACCATAACCTTTTATTCCTATCATCTTTAATACTCCTTAATATATCTATTATCCAGATATTAGCTGCACAATTAGGCAGTTTAAAAACATCATTATAAATTATTAAAGATTAGCATACAAAATATAGTATTTTTATACTGTAAAACAACATCACATAAACGCCTTCTTAATCCTTATCATACATACAGAACTTTACAAAGAAAATTCTGCTGCCATTCCATCTTTAGTCACTTTAATAATTGTATTTTTAATCCAGCTGTCTCCTCCATACTTGGGGAAATCTTCACGGTAGTGAGAGCCTCGGCTTTCCTTTCTTAGCAAAGCGGCCCTGGTTACCGCTTCACTTACAAGAAGCATATTCTTAGTCTCTAATATCGTTATCAGATTTCTCCATTCATTAGCTTTACAGTTATAAAGTCTTTTTTTTAGATCATGAATATTAGTAATAAGTTCTGTCAGGAGTTTTTCTTTACGAACTATACCAGCCTTCTCCCACATTAGTTTCTGTAAATCTTTTTGTATATCACGCGCTGTATATTCATTTCTGTTATCTGTGTATTGACTCAATCCCTTTTTAAATTCCTCAGGATCATATGAATCAGCACGATGCTTTATCTTCTTAGCATACAAAGCAGCAGCCCTGCCTGTAATATCTCCATAAACCCATGCTTCGGTTAATGCATTTCCTCCAAGACGATTAGCTCCATGCACTCCGCCATTTACTTCACCAGCGGCAAACAAACCTTCAATGCCTGTTTCTCCCTCTTGGTTAACAAGTAATCCCCCCATAAAATGATGCACAACAGGTGTTACAAGAAAACGGATCCTATCTTTCAAACAATCAGGAATAAATTTCCGATAACGCTCTAGTTTCTTTTCAGGCACAGATGAAATATCCATCCATACACCACCATTACTACCCTTACCTCTTTCTACCTCTTTTATCACAGCAAGTGTAAGCGCATCTCTGGTCATAGAGGAAGGTTCATCTATCCCATAAAGTGATAGAATATCTTCACCATCAGTGTTAAATAATTTTGCTCCACCTCTAAAAACCAATGCCTCATATGCTATCATTTTCCTGGGAAGTGAAGGTTCTATCAATAATGTAGGATAACATTGAACAAACTCCATATCGATTAAAGGCAGCCCCAGACTAAAAGCTAGAGCATAACCGTCACCGGTTGAACTTGGTGTATTGTTGTTCTGGGAATATATTCTCCCAGCGCCTCCAGCAGCTAAGACAACAGCCTTTGCATGAATAACAACAACCTTGCTATCTTTTTTATCAAGGATAAGAGCTCCAGAGGTTCGTCCATGTTCATCAAGCAGGATGCGCTCTACAAAAACACCTGAAAGATTTTTTACACCTGTTTTCAAAACGTATTTGGAGACCGGGCTTGTAAAATCTGTTCCAAAACTGTTTTCGGAAAATACATGTCTGGGAACAGAGTGCCCTGGCACATGAATAATCCAGAGCTCACCGGTTTCTCTCTTGGCGAACTTCACCCCATATTTTTGCAAATTCTTAATCTGTTCATGAGCACCTTCTGCCATTTTCTTTACCATATCAGGATTATTTATACTGCATCCGGATACTATGGTATCCTTTATATGAAGTGCAGGTGTGTCACTGCTGTCTCTAAGACCTGTTGATGCAGCAAAGACTCCGCCAGATATTGTTGTATTATTTGCCATACCTATTCTGTTCTTACTTACAATTGTAACATCCGCACCTTCATTTCTTGCAGAAATTGATGCACATAGACCTGCACCACCGCTTCCTATAACCAAAACATCAGTATTGATAACTTCAGTAGAATACACTAGATTCTTACCTAATTCTATAATTTAAATTTCGACAATAAGAGAACACTCCTAATGATACAATAAAAGTGGTTCTATGATATATACTTCATAGCCTTCATGGCAATATCTTTTCTATAGAATGCACCTTCAAATGAGATCTTTTCTATTTGACTGTAAACCTTGTTTCTGGCTGAAGAAATATCATCTCCAATAGCGGTTATATTAAGAACCCTTCCGCCATTAGTATAATAGTTTCCATCTTCAAATCTCGTACCAGCATGAAAAACAATAATATCATCACTAAGAGTATCAAGTCCATTAATTTGTTTTCCCTTTTCATAACTCCCAGGGTATCCACCAGAGGATATAACAACACTGATGGCATATTTATCTAGGAAAGATATGTCTGTGAATTTAAGATTTCCAACTATTGCATTTTCAATAATATCCCCAAGCTTACCATTGAGAAGAGGCAGTATAACCTGCACTTCCGGGTCTCCAAAACGCACGTTAAATTCCAGCACATCTATATCATTCCCATTTATAATAAGACCTGCATACAAAATACCCTTAAAAGGTGAACTCTCACTTTTCATTCCATCTACAGTGGGTTTTAATATCTCACTATACACCCTGCTGAATTTTTCCTTATCCACAACTGGAGCCGGGGCATAAGCTCCCATACCGCCTGTATTAGGCCCCTTGTCTCCGTCATAGATCCTTTTGTGATCCTGCGCAGCGACAAAGGGGATTATATTTTCTCCATCAGAAATCCCAAGTACTGAAGCTTCCTCACCTTCAATATAATCCTCAATTAATACACTTGTGTCACTCTGCACATTCATATTTATAAATTCAACTGCTTCATTTTTATTTTCAGGGATTCCCACACCTTTTCCTGCAGCAAGACCGTCAACCTTAATAACAACAGGATAGCTGTTTATATTCTCTATATATTCAAGAAGTTCTTTTTTACCGGAAAAATTTTTATGTTTTGCTGTGGAGATATTGTATTTATCCATAATATATTTTGCAAAGAGCTTGCTTCCCTCAAGACGAGCTGCGCTTCTTGAGGGGCCAAAAACCGGTATCTTTTTTTCATCAAGATAATCAACAATGCCAGAGCAAAGAGGGGCCTCTGGCCCAACAATTACAGCATCAATCGATTTTTCTATGCAGAAGGCGCATATACTGCTGAAATCATCTATTTTAATATCGATACGATATTCATCACTTATACCTCCGTTTCCGGGAGCTACATATACATCTTTTGCACTTCCATCACTTAGTAGTCTCCAATATAATGCATGCTCCCTCCCGCCAGATCCGATGATAAGATATTTCATAGTCCCTCCAATTAAGCGATAATAACCCGTAAGTTAATTAAAATTTAACAAGCTTTATTTAATTACTTTTACCTTTAACCATCTTAATGAATCAATAATTTTTTTTTGATTTATGAGTATCCTATATAATTATTCTTGATACTTATAGAATAAAGATAAACTAGGACGATTATTAGGGAAGGACAATTATTATATAATAACTTAAATATATATTAATTACTCTTATGTGTAAGATTTTTATATCGACTTTAAAATATGCCGCGTGTGGTCATTTTTAAGATTTACAAGGATGGGACGTTGTAATTTTTTCCCCTTATGATTAGACATTATGTTAATTAAAGGTTTAAGATCAGAATATCGCTTCACCTCTTCAATTTTTGCTATCTCCTTTGTATCTAAAATGACCAAACTTCCAGGCGGATAAAGCGGTTCATCGAGAAGTAGATAGGATAACTCATTAATAAAGGCATTTACAAATATAGGATTAAACATTGTTCCAGAAAGGCTGGATATTTTTAATACTGCTTCTCTGGGGGTGAGGGATTCTTTTGACTCTGTTTTTTCAACAAGATAATCATAATAATTGCATATTGAGACTATCTTTACTAGTTTTCCTATAGATTTATCAGCCAATCTTGCAGGATAACCAGAACCATCGAAATTTTCATGATGCCCGACAACAATATTCAGCACATCTTCAACAATTTCACCAGAAGAACCGAGAATTTTATATCCAAACATGGGGTGTTCACTTAAGATAGTTTGTTCATAATCATCTTTTCCATGAACTTTCCATAGTAGCTCTGCAGGTGTGTTTATCTTGCCTGCATCGTGAATAAATGAGCCTAACCCAAGAGTCCTAATATCCAGATCGTTAAAAGCCAATTTTTTCCCAAGCATAATAGATAAAATTCCAACATTTACAGAGTGAACATATAGATAATCATCATAATTCTTCAATTCAATAAGATTTATGATACCAGTCTCCTGTGAAAAGACATCAGTAACCAGAAGATCAACTACCTTTTTAGCATCATCTATATTAGCATTCTTTCCAGACTTAATACCATTTATAAATTGTTCCATAAATTTCAGGCTTTGATTTTGTGTAGTACTAGAAACTAAATCTGTTATAGGAGTATAATATATATTCTCTATTTTATCTTCTTTTAATTTATCTAATTCTTCTTCATTAAAAATATGATACTCTTCAAAAAGAAATTTGCCATCCTCACTGAATATTTTACCTTTAATAATAGAACCTGGTTTTAAATGTGATACCTTAAGTGGAACCTTTTCTACATCTTCCTTTTGTTCATCCTTGTTTTCACCCTTTGTTTGACTTTGAGTAGTTTTTTCTTTTGTTTTCTCATCTTGTTGAGTAGAGGCGGCATTATCTGCATCTTTCATTTCTGCATTAATTGTTTTACTCTCAGCAGTATTATTTCCATTTTTGTTTACTGCATCATCTTCATTCCTATTCTCACCTTGCGCATGTTCTGAGATAGGTGCTCCTTTAGATTTAATCGCAGCAGATTGGTCCGATTTTTCACTAGAACTATCAGTTTTATTAGATGAATCCATATTTGTCTTATGTAATCCTTTTATAAGATATGCGCTTTCCGCACAAAAGGGTTCAAGGATTCGAGGATTCAAGTGTTTTTCTTTTCTTATGAGTCTCTCTATGCCTTAGCATCCTTTCAATCGCTTGCCCTAAAGATAAAAAGTCTTTGCTTATATAATCTAAATCATCAATTAGAAATATCTTTGTCCCCAATTCGTAATATGATCCATCAAATAAGCCCTCCATGGCTCATTTTACCGCCAGTTGAATATTTCGATAAATTACCTCCATGTAATTTATCGAAATTCTGTTGCGGTAAAATATTATTACACTAAGAGATGAATTGTTTATTATTAAAATAATTGTAATATATTCAAATAATATATTCAAGAAAATAACTAATTATTTTATGAAAAGTGTAAATATATATAGATATTTTTTCAGAATAGTATTGACAAAATTGTGTTTTTAAAACAATATCAGCTAATCATATACAAATTTACAGCTTAAATTATCAACAAATCATTTCAATGGTAAATAGTCTTCAATTTAGAAAAATAATTAATTTATATTTACTCATTTTTTTATATAATATTTTTACTATACAATTATAATTTTATCTTCATCAAGGATTTAACGTATATTTTGGTATGGGCATGCTTGCGAAAACTCGAGTAATAAATTAATAAGGGAGATAAATAGAAATTATTCGATTTCCCCTTATGATTAAACAATCCTCGAATCCGATAATTCACGTTAATCCTTTAGATTTATATAGATTCTATAAGCAAAAGATCATTACTGTGATAGAAATAATTATATTATAATCTAGTCTAAGGTCTGTTTAGTATAATTTAGTCATAAATAGGAGTAAGTTTATTATGATTATCGGGATTGATGCTGGCAGTAAGTTTTTAAAGGTTGCTAATCAATATCAGGGTGGCGAGATAAGATCTCAGATATATCGTGAACATCATGGAAATCCTGAGATTGAAATTTCAAGTATTTTGAACGATTTTACAAATATAAAAAAAATAATCTTCTCAGGCCACTATGCTAAACACCTTTCAGATCAATTTGATAATTCAATAGTGGTGGACGAGGTCTCTGCAATAATAGCTGAGATGAAGCATATTAAAGAAAAATATAATTATATAGTGAATGTTGGAGCAGGCTCTATCAAGCTGATTGAGCTTGACGAAAATGGTAATTTCTATTCGTATAAAGAGAATACACTTTGCGCAGCAGGAACAGGTTCTTTTCTTGATGAGCAGATGCACAGGATGAACTTCGATTATGAGACCATTCAGTCAACACCTTTCATTAAAAACGCCCCGGATATAGCAACAAGATGCGCCGTCTTTGCAAAATCTGATATGATCCACAGACAGCAAGAGGGATATACAAAAGAAGAGATGTGGTCTGGCCTATGCAAAGGTGTTATCAATACAATGCTTCACACTGTTTTTATGGGAGATATCCCCACTGAAAGAATACTCTTCTGTGGTGGCCTCTTCTTGAATCCAATAGTCAGATTATGGTTAAAAAAATATATAAGAAATGCGTCATTCCTTGATAATGGTCATTATTTATCTGCTATGGGATCAATAATTACTTTTAATAATTATATTACTCAAGGAAACCAAACAATAAAAGGAAAATCGATACAAACCGATAATCCAGGCAATAAAGAAAATCTGAACACTCTTGATACAAAACTATCCACTCCTGTAGATTTTAGCGCCAAGAGAGAATATTCCGCTAATGGTAATGAAGTGAGGATCCATGAGGAAATAGATAATGGCAATAAAGTCACCATTGGGATAGATATTGGTTCAACAAGCAACAAACTAGTTGTGGTTAACAATAGGGATAGAAAAGTTCTAATAGACATATACAGAAAGACAGAAGGGAATCCTATAAACACAACTAATAAACTATTTCAGGAAATTAAAGATATATTTAAAAATAAACAGATCGACATTACAGGTATTGCCACTACAGGTTCCGGCAGAAAACTGATAGGGAATATAATAGGAGCAGATTTAATTGTAAATGAAATTACAGCACATTTTAAAGGTGCAAATTATTTTAACAGCTCCATTGAGACAATTTTTGAGATTGGAGGACAGGACTCAAAATATATAAGAGGTTATAACGGAGCTGTGATCGATTGTAACATGAATTTTGTCTGCGCTGCAGGTACAGGTTCCTTTATTGAAGAGCAAGCTGGAAGACTCGGTTTCGATGTGCGTGAGATTGGTGATAAAGTAATAGGTTTAAGAAAGCCTCATACATCAGACAGGTGCACAGTTTTCATGGAACAGGATATAAACAAGCTGCTAAGGGAAGGTTATACTAAAGAAGAGGTTCTGGCTGGAGTAATAAATTCTATTGCTAAAAATTATATTAATAGAGTAGTTGGCGCCAGACCTGTTACAGGAGAAAAGATATTTTTCCAAGGGGCTACCGCAAGAAACAGAGGGCTTGTAGCTGCATTTGAACAATTACTTCAAAAGGAAATTGTTGTTTCTCCATATTGTCATGTGATGGGAGCCTTTGGCGCTTCTCTGTTGTCAATTGACAAAACTTCTGGAGCTTTATCTCAATTTATGGGACTAGATGTATTAGATCAGAATATAAAACTTGAATATTCAATCTGTGATATGTGTTCAAACCGATGCAAAATATCCCATGTAATATTTAACGATGGAAGAGAGGAGTCCTGGGGGTATATGTGTGGAAAAGAAAATGCTGAAGACAAGAAAAAAATATCAGATTCAGAGGATCATTTTAAAAAGATATTTTCTCTGCTAAATGCTAAATCTATTCCACAAAAAAGCGAACCTGCAAAAGTCGGTGACACAAAACAAGGCACAATAGGGATACCGCTATCTTTACCAATGTATAGTTACCTTCCATTATGGAAGACTTTTTTTCAATCCCTTGGTTTTGAGGTTAAGACATCCGGAAAATCGAATCAAAATATCAAGGAAACAGCAATACAGATATCAAAGGCAGATTTCTGTTTTCCTGTTAAAATGGGGTTATCTCATTTTTCACATATTACATCAATGGAGGATGTGGATGCTATATTCTTCCCAACCTTTTTAAGTGAAAAAAAGCAGAAAAACAATATGCCGCGAATGCTGTGTCCCTTTGTAATTTCGTTTCCTTCATTAGCAAAGAACTCATTCAGCACAAATAAAAAGTTAATTTCTCCTGACATCGATTACAGGCAAAAGGAGAGTGATATTGTAAGAGAGCTTTGCTCCAGTCTTTCAGACTATCGATTCAACGAATCTGATATCAGATATGCGCTTCATAAAGGCACAGAAAGCCATAAAAAATTTCTGAGAGCCAGGTACGAAAAGCACAAGAGTATATTAGAAGAGATACAAAATGGCAATAAAATCGGTATAGCAATAATCGGAAGGCCCTATAATTTATACGACAATATGATAAATCTGGGATTGCCAGAGTGTTTCAATGGAGAAGATATCGTTGTATTTCCATATGAATGTTTAATCAATCCAGACGATAACAGCTCTGAAATCCATCATATGTACTGGAATTATGGTGAGAAAATCCTTAACATTTCTAAAAAGATCAGAACTATGGATGATGTATATCCAGTATATTTTACAAATTTCTCTTGTGGACCAGATTCATTCATTCTGACAAGATTTGAAAATATTATGCAGGGAAAACCTTACCTTATAATCGAACTAGATGAACATGGTTCAGAGACAGGTTATATAACTAGGATTGAAGCATTTATGGATGTGATAAGAGAAAAATCGAGAAAACCTGTATTAACTGTGAATGATAATGAAAGATTTAGCTTTTTGTGGACCAATAGTGAGAAAAAAAGAAAATTATGGATCCCTCCAATGCACCAGATTGCAGGAAGATTTTTTGCTTCAGCCTTTAAGGCTTGGGGTTTCGATGCAGAGGCGTTGCCCCCTGAGGATAATGATGCTTATGAACTGGGGAAAAAGAATATTAGAGGGAGCGAATGTCTCCCTGCCTGCACTACTATAGGCTCATTCGTTAAAAAACTAAAGGATACTAATGCAGACCCATCCAAACATGCCTTCTTTATGCCCACTACAGAAGGCCCCTGCCGATTTGGACAATACAATATTCTTCATAGAAATATAATGGATAAAAACGATTTGCAGGGAGCTGAGATATTCTCTCCTACTTCAGTAAATTCATACCTCGGTATGCCTGACAGCCTTAGACGTTATTTGTTGGATGTAATGATAAGCAGCGATATGCTAATGAAATATATCTGCAAGATAAGACCATATGAAGTTAACAAGGGGGAAGTAAATTTAGAGGTAGAAAATGTTATTTCAAAATTGGAAAAACAGATTGAAGATAAGAAAGATGTAATTGAAGCTACGCAAGAAGCTCTTAAAAAACTTTCCAGCATTCCTATTAAAGATACTGAAAAACCGCTCGTTGGAATAGTTGGAGAGATATATGTCAGAAGCAATTCATTTTGCAACAATAATTTGATCAATTACATTGAGAATAACCACGGCGAAGCATGGTTAGCGCCAATTACTGAATGGATTATTTACACAGCTTGGATAGAAAAATATTTCTCAAAACTATACAGAAAAAACTTTTTACAAAAATTATCCATAAATATAAAGACAGGATACATGTTTAACAGAATGCATAAATTTGAAAATGCCGTAAAGAGCTATTTCCCTAACAGGATGGAGCCCGATATTGAAAGGATTTTAGAAAAGGGCAAAGCCTACCTTCCCCTAGTATTCGAGGGAGAAGCCATATTAACAATAGGAAGGGCGCTGGTATTTCTTGAGGATGGGGCTGATTTGATCGTCAACTGCGCCCCCTTCGGTTGCATGCCTGGGAATATTACAACATCTATATTTCAAAATTTACATAAAAAATTTGACCAGCCGATAATAAACCTTTTCTATGATGGAGAAAGCGATATAAATAAGGTTGTGGGTATTTATCTTAACAATATCCAGAAGGATATCCCAGATAAGATGAGAGAAGTAAGTTGATATAAAATTTCTTTATGTAATACTTATTCTGCAATTCTTTTTATAAAATTATGCTCCTCTAACATAACTTTCAGTATATAATACTCATGTTATGATCTTCTATCTATTCATAAATAAGTTATCGATTTCCATTTTTTTCCAAAATGATAGCTCCTAACACATACTCTCTCAATTTATTTTTTCTTAATTTCAACATCAACTGCGCTATAGGAAATAAGAAGTTAGTTAGTATGATTAAGCTTGATATAAGTATTATAACACACTAAAATAATAATTACCTGAAAAATCAATACTATAATAATAAAGGAGCATAGCATATGCCTAGTTTAGATGACCTTAGAAAGATAATAATTCAAATAGACGGTAAAGGATACAAAGCATATAAGGATATTGAAGGTTCTTTTAATTGCAATGAATATACCTTAATTATTGATCATGTATCAGGAGATCCCTTTGCCTCACCAAGCCGTTTGCGTGTTCAGATTCCTATAGAAAAAGCAGGATTTCCATCGGACACATTTGAAAATAAAAGCAGAGAAATAGCGCTTCGGGATTTTATGACCCGATTTTTTTTTGACGCCTCAAAAAGATTTTGTAAAGGAAATCGAGGAACAGGAAAAAGCGGAATAATATCAATTGACCGCCCAGGACAAGAGATACTTGAGCGCACTTCTGCAAAGATTACAGCAAAAATAGTTGAGGCGAGATTTGTGATGGGTCTTCCAGCCTTTGGAAGAAAAATTGCAGGCAGGCATGCTGCAGAAATGTTCTTTGAAGAGCTGCCCAAAATCATCCGAACTTCTCTTTACTATGACAATCTGGATGAGAATAAGCTGTATAAACATATTAAAACAGCAGAGGACGCTGATTTTATTCGAGAACAATTGGATACCCTTGGATTAGCAGCCTTTGTGGCAGACGGATCCATCCTTCCACGAAAAAGCGGTATAGATGACAGACCTCTTGATTTAAATAAATCAATCCCATTCGAATCGCCTAAGTCAATGCGTATAAAGATTTCATTACCGAACCTGGGAGATATCACAGGTATGGGAATACCCTTTGGTATTACTCTAGTAGTAGGCGGGGGTTATCATGGAAAATCTACTCTTCTA
>JAXHTB010000260.1:0-5723 GCA_034190185.1 Spirochaetota bacterium
TTCGAAAATAGTATATCCTATGCCTACACCAACATAATAAGACCCAAAGTACTTGTCCTTAACCATATCTTCTGCAGTTCCACCAACTTCATACTCTATTTCGGTTTCATCTTTTATTGCTATACCGCCTCTTATATAAGGATTGATTATAATAAAGGGAAGGTCAATCTGAAAATATCCATCCAAACCGTAGGTTTTTCTGGTTGCATCTTCTTTATCATCTATCTCATATTCCATTGGGGAATATTGATAAAATCCACCAATACCGATTGTAAAAACATATGGTATTCCTGTATTAATATGCGCTAAAAATCCATATTCCCAACCACTCAGATCACCAGAATCATAATCCAGATCAAGAGTGCCTCCAAAGGAATAACCTCCATAAATACTTGCATCAACAATTGCATAACTCGCTGCTGGAACAAAAAAGAGGATGACTAAACCTACAACGATTTTCCCAAATGTTCTCATAAAAAATCTCCTTATAAATTCAATTTAAATATATTGATGATACAACATTGTATAGAAATGTCAACATATTTCTATATAATTAGCTCTCTTTCTTCAGAAACAAACCTTTCATTATTATAATCAACTTCTTTTAACATTCTACGTAATTCTTTTTTCCTTTTTTCCAATAATTTTCCCCTATAAGTATCCTTAATCTTAATAGGGATCTCAAACGTATCAATATTTTCTATCATAAGTTCAACAGGTTCTTTATCATTTTGAGCTTTTATTATTTCTTCAGGGGTTGGAAGAATTATAGCATATAGCGCATAGGGTGTATGGATCAGGGAATGTCCTCTATTTAGATATGCTGAAGAAAATCCGCCATCAATATTTATCGCTCTGCCGTCTGGTGAAGCGATCCTTCCACCCTTAAGCACATTTACAGGTGTATGTCCATATACTATTCTTTTCGCTCCGAAATCCCTCATTATCAGATCCATAAACTCAGGTTTTTTCAGGTTCTCTTCCCAATAAAGAAGTGTTTCTTTATGAGTATCCTTATCCTTGAAGAAATATCTCTCAAATGTCTTCATTGCATCCTTTCCGAAAAAGGGCGATTTTGGACCACACCACAGATAAAACATTATTGCAAGCTCCTTTGGATCCTGCTCATTCCCTTCCAAATAGTTTTTCCCAACATTATTCACTATTGTATCTATATGATCAAAAAGCTCCTTCCCTTTTTTATCAAAGAGAGTTTCAAAATCGCCATGATTAGTACTCGGAATAAGCGCATGAATATTAAGAATATAGTTATTTATGTGATACATCTTCCCATGTTCAAAAAGGAACCTCATTAATGTTTTTACTCTGTCACTATTAGTAAATTGATATACAAGATCATCAATTACATCTCGTTCCTCATCTGATAGCTTTGTAGGATTATTGATATCTAATGTTGGAAAATTTGTGTCCAGAAGCCCATCAATATCATTCCTTCTCAACATATCTGCTAGATTCTCAAGCATCAATCTCGATCCCATCTGAAACTCAGGATTATCTCTAATAGTCTTTTCTTCCAGCTTAAATTGAATCATAGCGAGGGTTTTTTCCATCTTCTTTGATATGTCAATCTTAGCCTTAAAGTTCCCTGTGATCTCACCTGGGTACAGCTTTTGTGCAAGCTCCTGCAGCCTTGATATGTCTATCCCCAGTCTTTTTAAGAATGCAAGATTATCATAACGTGTACTGATCCTTAAAGCTTCAGCAATAAGCGACCTGTTGCCTGCTGCTGCACCCATCCATAGGATATCATGATTCCCCCAGACATATTTCACAAAAGATTTAAAATCTTTTTGATTAAGAATTCTTAAGATTTTATCAGGCTCATCCCCTCTGTCAAAGACATCACCAAGCACTATTATTTGTCCGATAATCACCTGCTTTACGATCTTGCAAAGCGAAGTTATGATTTTATCAGCTATAAGTTCATTTTCATATATAATATTCGGTACATGAAACTCTAGTATTAAATTCTCAAGAACCTGTCTAAGGTCCTTATTAATATTAGCATTAATAAGATTAAAATACTTCATATTCCGCACCCTGTATCTTATGATCTTTACAAGGGCAGAAATTACATCCTGTCTTTCAAAGGAATAACCCTGAAGCATGAGATATTTTTCTTTTCTTATCATTCTTCCAAGGTGATCAATCTTTTCCTTTGAAAATGATTTAGGCAATGCCTCATAACAGGTTCTCCATACCATACCAAACCTGCCTTTTAAAATTGCAACAAATCTTTTACCAGCGCCATGAGGATCGCTGATCCATAGAGTTGGATCAATAAATGAATCGAGTTCCATCTCAATATCTAGTAATTCCTTAATTAAATCATTAATATTGTTTGATTTTTCTGTATTAACTGACATAAAGATCCCATTTCTTGCTCTCCAATAAAAAATTTCTAAAATGGAATTTCTGCAGAGCAGCTATTGATAAATTAAATTTATAGATGTTTACATTATCTTTCCGCCAACATCTTCAATTTTCAGATCCTTAAGAACTTCTTTTAATGTTTCCTTATCAACATTTTTTACTGCTTTTTGAATGCCCATTGAAAGCGCAAATACCTTTCTCTCAACATAAATCGGAGATTTAGTTCTTAAAGCTAATGCTATTGCATCACTCGGACGACAGTCGATCTCAACACTGTCGCCTTCTGAAATGAGAACAATATTGGCATAATATATATTATCCTTCAAATCATTGATAACTACAGAATCGATAGTATATGATAGCTTATTTAAAATATTTATTATTAGATCGTGCGTTAAAGGCCTTATCGGTTTTTTCCCTTCGAGTTCAATTGCTATCATACTTGCTTCAAGCGGAGCTATTAGTATTGGAAGAGTATCTTTTGACTCAGTATCTTGTAACAAAACAACGGGTACACCATTCTTTTGATCTAAAAATATATTCACAACATCTACTTTTGATATTGTCATTTCAGCACCCCCTGTTATTATTATAACTCTAACACAATGGATAAGATAAATTAAGTAGGTTAAAACATCAAGGAATTTCTTAATGGTGATGTTAATTTACTTAAATTCAAAAGAAACAGAAATAAAAATCTTCTGCACTTAAGGATTACAGGTTTGGGCAGGCCTCAGCCATTAGGCATATAGAACAATATATTTGTTAAAATATAAAAATAAATCAACAAATATTTTTTATACAAATTATAAAAGCTTAACTCTCATAATCACTGCTATCTCTTATCCCTTTTTTCTTTTTCTCTCTTTAATAAGTTCATGTGCAATGACATTTTTCTGGATTTCTGTTGTTCCTTCATAAATGCTTAGAATACGTGCATCCCTTAACATCTTCTCCAAGGGATAATCCTTCATATATCCATATCCTCCTAATATTTGAATAGCAGAATTTACAATCCAGAATGCATTCTCCCCGCAATAACACTTTGCCATAGCAGCATATTTTGATAATTCAGGACAATTCATATCCACCATTCTAGCAGCAGTATAAGCAAGGTGACGCCCAGACTCAACTTTAATCGACATATCAGCTAAAAGATGTTGAATTGCCTGTAAAGAAGATATTGGATTATCAAATTGAACCCTTTCAGTTGAATATTGCAAAGCGATTTCCAATGCGCCCTGAGATAGACCTATAGCTGAGGCTGCAACTACAGCCCTTGAATGATCAAAGGTCTCCATAGCATACATAAATGCATGTCCTAACTTACCAACAACATTTTGTATAGGTATTTTACATTCATCAAGGATCACTTCTCTTGTCTCAGTGCATTTTATGCCAAGTTTTTTCTCATTTGCACTAAAGGAAAGTCCATTTGTATCCTTTTCTACAACAAAGCAACTTATACCTCGTATTCCCCTAGACCTATCGGTTATTGCAAAAATTACATAAATATCTGATCTTGAAGCCCCTGTGATCCACTGTTTTACACCATTAAGGATGTAATAATCTCCTTTTTTAACTGCTGTTGTTTGAATTGATTTAATATCAGAGCCTGCGCAAGATTCAGTTAGTGCGAAGGCTGCTGTTTTCCTCCCTTTTGCTACATCTGGTAGAAATCTCTTTTTTAATTCTTCAGAACCATGTTTTAAAATGGGATATATCCCAAGTCCAGTTACTGAATAAGCTGTTGATACACCCAAACATCCCCTTGAAATCTCTTCTGCAATCAGTGCAGATTCTAATATCCCAAGCCCTGCACCATCATATTCCTGTGGGATACAGGGACATCCCATCCCAAGCTCTAAACTGAGTTTTTTAAGAATAGATTCCGGATATTCCTCATTTTCATCTAATTTTGCCCTCACAGGGAAGATCTCCTTCTCTGTGAATCTTTTAATTGTCTCTTTGATAGATCTTTGCTCGTCTGTTAGAAAAAGTGGCATGATATTTAAATTATTGTAACTTTTCAGTTAAAAGAATTATACATCTTTTTATTATTTATATATATACTATCGAATTTTAGTAACATTTTTTACTCTATTCACATTGTATCATATACTCTAAAGATATTAGAGAAAACATACATATGTCAATAAAAAAAAACATACAACTTGCTGACTAGTCAATTTAATAATAATATCATTCTTTACAACCACTATCTTTAATTTCTAAATTCATTACTATAGAAAATATCCAATTACATTTAACAAATTATCAAAACCTTATAATACAGGTATAATAAACATATTTACACTTGACTTAAGAGTAAAAATGTATAGTTTTATAATTGATCAATCTTTTGACTCTGGAGGAAGGGTTATGAATAAAATCTCATCCACTATTTTAATGCTTATTATAGTTAGTTATTCTATCTGTCATGCCTCAAATAAGAACTCCTTTATACCATGGAAAGCAAATGTAACAATTGCTGATGAAAATTTTAATATCAAAGATAGATCAAAAAACCAAAATCCAAACATTTATAATGCTCTTTCAGGCGCTGCGTATTTTTTAATTCGTTTCTTCCAGATAGTAATCTCACCACAGGATGGCCCCAGTTGCAGATTCAAACCAGTATGCAGTGTTTACGGAAGAATTGCTATTCAAAGATTTGGCGCTTTACCTGGAGCTATGCTTGCTGGAGACAGAATTCTAAGATGCAATCCCATCTCTCCTCCAGGAGAGGATCCTGTGCCATATACAATTTTTGGAGAATAATGAATGAATTTATTCCAATCTAAAAAATTACTGCTTGCAGTAGTATTAATAATATTAATTGACCAAATAATTCAATCAAATCTATCAGCTATAAATATCAAAAGAGGTAATTTTATATTAAAACAGAAAAAATTTATCAGTGAATTATATATGGATGAACAATATTTTGACTGTATATCAGAAACAAGAAGGTTATTATATTACTATCCTGATATTGCATACTATAATGAATATCTCTATTTTATTGACGCAAACTATTTCCTTGGGAAACAATATAGAACAGTAATCAACAATCTGAAAGGATCAGACAACTATAATGATCTTAAACTACCTTATTACATTCTACTTTCCAGATCGTATCATAACTTAGGTTTGTATAAAGATAGTATTAGAGCTCTAAAACAGATAGATTACAGAGACTTAGAATACACTCAAAGATTTGAACTGTTCATCAGAAGAATTGAAATATATATTCATAACTCAAAATACAAGGATGCCCTAAAAGAGATAAAGAAATCTAAAAAAAATATAATTGAAAATAATAACGA
>JAXHTB010000261.1:0-5718 GCA_034190185.1 Spirochaetota bacterium
CTCATTTCCCTATCTCCTAATATATACCGATAGATTCAGTATTACAAAAGTGATATTACCCCTTTTAAAAACTGTTTTAATTGACTTTCAAAATTTAATGGGATATAATTATATACGATTTATAACAATTATTCACATAGTTTAATTCTGTATTACATGTAATTTCAAAGGGGATTATGTATCTTACAATATCAATTTTATTAATCTGGGCAAGTTACATGTTTTATGCAAATCAATGGTATCTGTTTATTGCCAATTGGGATATATCTGTTACAATGCTGTTTGGATCTGTTATTGCAGGTGCAAGTTCAGAGGGAGGGGGGGCAATTGCTTTCCCAGTTATGACACTTATATATAAAATATCACCTGAAGTTGCTAGAAATTTTAGTCTTGCAATACAAAGCATAGGTATGACATGCGCCTCTTGTTACATATTTTGTAAAAAGATATCTATTGATAAAAATTATTTATTCCTTTCTAGTTTGGGAGGTACTATAGGTATTATTCTTGGAGTTTTCTATATTGCCCCTGATATTTCTCCTTCCTATATGAAAATGTTGTTCTTCTCATTCTGGTTAAGTTTTGCTTTTATTCATTTCTACTTAAACCATTTATCCAAAAGGGAAGTAATAAATAACTTACCAGATTTATGTAAATTTGAGAAACTCCTTATAATGATCACAGCACTAATGGGTGGCATATTAACCTCTATTTTAGGAAGTGGAATTGATATTATTACTTTTTCTTTTGTTACAATGCGTTACGGATTATCCGAAAAAGTAGCGACCCCAACTAGCGTTATAATAATGACAATAAATTCAATTATAGGATTTCTTCTCCATTCTTTTGTACTGAAAGATTTTGGCATGGAAGAATTTAATTATTGGTTAGTCTGTATCCCTGTAGTAATCTTTGGAGCTCCAATAGGAGTTTTTATAGTAAGCAGGTTAAAAAGAATTCAAATCGCTATTTTTTTATATATAATAATAATTGTTCAATTTGTCGGCGCATGCTTTATAATAAAACTGACAAATGCATTAATAATATTTTCGATATTTGTCTTTATATTTGGCATGGCTTTCTTTTTTATTATCGGCAAAATTCTTCGACCTTTGCAGCTTTCATAAATCATTTGCAAATATGTAAAATATTGGTATATAAAAATTTCAAAATTTATATCAAAGATACTCCACATGTCTCAATCTCCCCCTATTTATTACAGAAAAAAATGAAGATAGAGAATAAGATATAACCTATTATTTTCCATTTAATAAGCCTGAAATACTTATAAATTTATTAAATGAATTTAAATAATTTTTCACTTGATTTATAATATTAGAAATAGTTGTATTTAGTAATAATTAAAAACTAGGAATTCAAATGTCTAAGTACTTAGCAACTATATTAACCATTATTCTGCTATTCTCATTTTCCAGAGCTAACTTGATATATGGTAAAGAATTAAATAAAGATAATAGCGATAATAATGAAAATTATCAAACACTTAATCAACTTGAAAATTCTTTATTAATATATTCACAAAAGGGCAGTATTGAAATAGGAGGAACTATCGGAACTCCTTCAGGATTAAATTCCAGATACTGGATAACTGACCATTTGGGACTAGACAACAGTCTGGGAATTTCATCAGAAAAGGATCCGGTCTTCACTGTAGATTTACTATATGAGAGATTCGAATTATATAAGCTATATTCCTGGAAAACGCTTTTTTTTGCAGGATTTGGCGCCAAGATTGGCAGTGAGGATGGAGAATTATCCAATAATTTCAGAATTCCTATAGGCATTTCTTTTCCCTTTCGTTACTACCCCCTGAGTATTTCAATATATGCAGCTCCTGCTTTTGTAATAAATCCCAAGAGGAAGTACGACATTAACTGGGGTATAGGAGTCCGATATAATTTTGGTAAAGCATACTCGATAAAGAAGAAACAGGATATACTTCTCAAAAATATAGACATTCTAAAGTCAAACATAGATACTTTGCAACACGGTCTTGCAAGCACAAAAGGAGAGCTTGCAACTACCAAGGGTAAGCTCAATAGCATGGAGCATGAACTTGATATAATAAAAGTTAATCTTGATAGCACAAAAGATGAGCTTATTACTACAAGAGGCAAACTTAACAGCACAAAGGGAAAGCTTAATGCCACAAAAGGTGAACTTGACTCAACAAAAGGAGAACTTAACAGAGCTAAGGGTGAGCTTGATGCTACTAAAGGCGAGCTTGCCACAACTAAAGGAAGGCTTTATAAAACTAAAGAAGAATTGGGCAGCGCAAAAATCCAATTACTGTATACCAAAAAAGAATTAGATAATACAAAAAATCAGCTTGATGATGTAATAAGCGATTTGAAGAATACAAAGAAGATACTTGATGATAAACAGGAGGATATTCAAAGTAAACAGGATGAACTGGATAAAGCAAGGGAGATAATAAAGAATGCCTTTACAGGAAAGGAAAAAGAAGAAGAACAGAGAAAGATAGCATTAAAGCAGGACCATCTGGATAAGGAGATTAAACAGCTAAATAAAGAAAAATTGGCATGGGAGAGGATAAAGGAAAAAGAGGCTAAGAGACGGGAACAACTCCGAGAGGAATGTGAAAGCAGGGGAGGGATCATCAATCAGGATGGATACTGCACCTGCAGGACAAACGAGGAATGGAATTCAGAGAAGGATAAATGTATATGTATTAAAGGATATAAAAGAAATCCTAAAACCGAGAAATGTGAGCCATGTGAGATCATTAGATATAATGGAAGATGCGTAGAGGATTGTGCTCCTGACGAAAAAAAGGTAAGGTTGAAAAAGGGACCTAATAAATTTGTATGCATAAAAAGATGCAGAAAACGAAATGAGGTATGGTCAAAGCGCAAGAAAAAATGTGTCTGCAAGGATGGATATTATCGTAATAAAAAAAATAGATGTGTACCGCGTAAATGAAAAATATAATTATTTAATGTTACATAGTTTAATTTATAATACCTGACTAAAGCTGCGATAAAACGCAATTCTGATTTTTTCAATGTCCAGCTTTATAATTATCCACTATTTATTCTATATTATACAATTACTATCCTTAGCAAGGAGGATAATTCATGAATTACTCGAAAAGAAATTGGATCGCCCTTGGCATCTCTGCCATCGTTACAATAATAATTGTTGCACTATTAACTGTCTTGATCGGACATAGCACTATAGGAGATATGATAATCGGAAAAATTGATTCAAGGGTCTATCCATTTTCTCTTCAAAATCTGATGCATCTATTTTTCTTTATAGGCCTGGGGCAGTTATTCGTAAGATGGCTCAGCAGTTACGAGGAGAATGTTTTTCTCAAGATGTCAGGATTTCTACCTGAAGAGGAGGACAAAATCATAAAAAATGATGATGAGCTTGAAAATATCAGGACAAATGTTGCTAATGCTGCAGTAAGGGGAGATGCATTTTTACCTGATCTTATAAATTCATGTATAACACAGTATTTCAAATCGCACTCTGTAAGTGATACACTATCAGTGCTTAACAGCACTTTAGAGCTAAACATTCACAGATTAGATCTTCGATATTCAATTATTAGATATATTGTATGGGCTATACCAACCTTTGGATTTATTGGCACGGTTATCGGAATTGCAGGCGCGCTTGGTAAACTGGATATAAATAAGTTCTTAGGTGCTCATATCGATAAGGTGACACAATTTAAGGCTTTAACCTCAGATCTGGGATTTGCCTTTAATACAACTATTGTTGCCCTCTGTTTAAGTGCTATACTTGTATTTCTTCTTCATGTTGTTCAACGCGCTGAAGAACAGGGATTAAATAACGCTGGCAAGTATGTTTTATCTAACCTAATAAATAGACTATCAGTTAAAAGTAATTCTTACACTAGAAATTACAAGAGACCAAGCATAAAAGATACCAATGAAAAGTCCTAATCGTCAATTTAATGTATTCAATCTTTCAATGTTAGATGTCATGACAGGTGCGCTTGGCGCTGTTTTGATTATCATGATCGTTCTATTAACTCAGAAGATTGGAATTGAATCTGAATCCTGTCAGGATATTGCCCAAGAGTTAAAAAGCACAACCGAAAAGCTTATTAAAACTAAACGAGAGCTTTCAGATACAAGAAAAGAATTAAAGATATCAAAGTCAAAAGAGCCTTCAATACTCGAGAATATAAAAACGATAACCGGTATTATCGATATAACCGCAGATAAAATCAATAAGGCAATTCAGAAGATAGCATCAATTAACAGGGAACTCTTTAGCCCTAAACCAGCATTTGTAGGCAGTGATGATATGGTGGTTTTTAGGATCCCCAAAAAAATCGTGATGATCATCGATTTATCCGGCAGTATGGATGCCAAAAGAAATAAATATAGGGAGGACAGGCTTTCACAAGTTAAGGCAGCCTTAAAGATGTTTATTGCTGGTATGGATCATGAATACAAAATTGATATTGTATTTTTCCCAGCATTTTCTGAAAACATAAACAATAAGAAATGCCCAGATTTTCGTATTCAACCTGAACTTGATAAAAGATGTCTTAAGTTTGAAATGAGGGATGAAGCTTATGATGATAGAAACCTTAATTGCTATAAATACGGCTTTTTCGAGGGAAGGCTTACAGATATTTTGTCTGAAAATAATAAATTTAAATTTTACAAAAAGATAGAATGCCTCAAGGCTTACCACGACACACCAACTCTAAGCGCGCTTGAATTTGTTCTAACTGAAGAGAGATATCGGGAGGCAGAGGGTGTCATTCTCTTTAGTGATGGGCAGCCTGATTCAATTAGAAAAGGCCAACGCACTGTGACAGAGTTATTGAGCTTTGTTAAGGAAAAAAACAGATTCAATAAAAAAATTTTCACAGTAGGAGTAGGAGCTGAGTTCAGGAATCAGGAAAATTCAATCGGTGTTGATCTTCTTAAAAAAATGGCAAAACAAAATCTCGGCTTTTATATAGGTTTTTAAAAATATTTAAAGGCCATTGCCAGAAGTAGATAAATAATCCTAATTGTATACGCAGGTATAATCTATTACTCATTACTTGAAAAATTAGTGCTATCCTTATAGCAGCTTATATAATAATTTTAAATTATATAAGCGCAAAACCCTTTCAATATATTTTCACTATAACATTATATTTATTAGTTATTTTCTTGACAAAAAAAATACCTCTAACCTAATATATACGTATATTTGAACCTATACTATAGGCGCCTTATAAAAGGATAAAAGGGAATCCTGTTTAATTCAGGAGCGGTCCCGCCGCTGTAACTGGGGACGAAAGCCACAATATACCACTTTTCGGAATTATATTATTATCTATAAAGCGGATGGGAAGGTGTGGTTATTAGAATGATCCAGAAGCCAGAATACCCGCCTACAGACAAATGAGGAATTCATAGTTCTTAATGAATCTTCTATCCTCGGGATTAGGATGAAGTAAAGCTGGGTGCAATCCTTAACATCAGATATGAAGTTAAGGATTTTTTTATTTTCAGTATTCAAATCAGTTTCCGAATATCAAAAACTTATAACTTTTAGGATAATAATTATTTTTGGAGTTACTATATATATATTTATAAATAATAAAAAATATATTTGACAATATTATTTATTAGGTGCAACAGTGTTACTGTTCATAAATAAATAACACCTAAATTTTTAAAAGAATGATTGTAG
>JAXHTB010000262.1:0-5715 GCA_034190185.1 Spirochaetota bacterium
TATTGATGCAAAAAGTGTTGGAGCAGATATCGATACTTCATCAAGTCCGTCATCCGATGAAACCACGAATCCTCTTTTGAGTCCCAGCTTTTTTAATACATTAGCAAGTTTTTCTACAAGATCCTGGGTGTAAACACCCATCATTTGAAATGGCGCATGAGCTGGATTTGTAAGAGGCCCCAGAATGTTAAATACAGTCCTGATCCCAACCTCCCTTCTGGGCCCAATAGCGTATTTCATAGCAGGATGAAGACTCGGGGCAAAGAGAAAACCTATACCAACTTCATCTATACTCCTTGCAACATCTTCTGGAGAGAGGTCGATCTTAATATTAAGCGCTTCAAGAGAGTCTGCGCTTCCTGCCCTGCTTGACACACTCCTGTTTCCATGCTTTGCCACCTTGACATCAGCTCCAGCAGCTACAAAGGCAGCAGCAGTTGATATATTAAAGCTTCCGGATTCATCACCTCCAGTTCCGCAGGTGTCAACTAATTCAGTTGAGTCAGGATTTATCTTAATAGACTTATCTCTCATAACCTTTGCAAATGCTGTAATCTCTTCAACGGTTTCTCCCTTTAATCTTAATGCTGTCAGAAATGATGCGATCTGAGCCTCTGTTGCATTGCCTACCATAATTTCGTTCATAACTATAGTAGCAGCGTCCTCTGTAAGATCCCTGTTTTCTATTACGTCCTTGATCGCCTTTTTTATTTCTGTCCCTTCTGCCTTTTTCATATATTGGTACCTCAGAAAATTGTTTAAAATAGCCTTGCCTTCCTTTGTTAAAATAGACTCAGGATGCACCTGTATCCCCTCAGTAAGATCGTATTTATGCCTCACACCCATTATATCACCGTCCTTGCTTTCAGCAGATATTTCAAGCTGTTCCGGAAACGAATCACTATCAATTACAAGAGAATGGTAGCGTGTTGCTTCAAAGTTATTAGGAATATCAGAAAATATCCCCTTATTGTCATGACTTATCCTGCTGATCTTGCCATGCATAAGCTTTTTGGCAGATACTATCTTGCCTCCAAAGGCAAAGCCTATCGATTGATGACCAAGACAGACTCCAAGTATTGGTATCTTCCCTGTGAATTTTTTAACAACATCAATACTTATCCCGGCATTTTCGGGTCTGCCAGGACCTGGTGAAATAACAATATGAGATGGATTAAGCTGTTCTATATCTTCAAGCTTTATAGCATCGTTTCTAACTACCTTAACCTTTTGATTTAGTTCTAAAAGGTATTGCATTAGATTAAATGTAAATGAATCGTAATTATCGATTAAAAGGATCATTATATATTCTCCGCTAATTCCAGCGCTTTTGAAAGGGCCTTCATCTTGTGTATGGTTTCATAATATTCACGTTCTGGATTTGAGTCTGCCACTATTCCAGCACCTGCCTGAAGGTATGCTATATTATCTTTTACTACTATTGTCCGAATAGTAATGCAACTGTCGAGATTGTAATCGAATGTTAGATAACCTACCATACCACCATAGATGCCTCTTCTGTCCGGCTCTAATTCGCTGATTATCTCCATTGCCCTTATCTTTGGAGCGCCAGAAAGCGTGCCAGCAGGAAATGTGGCTTTTATAAGATCAAAGGCATCATACTCCTTTGATATCTTCCCAATAACATTGGAAACAATATGCATAACATGTGAATAATATTCTACAATCATCAACTGATCTACTTTTACTGTGCCGCCCTGACATACCCGTCCAACGTCATTTCGCCCAAGGTCAACAAGCATAATATGCTCTGCCAGTTCTTTCTCATCAGACAGAAGATCATCTCTAAGCTGAATGTCCTCTTCAGGCGATTTGCCTCTTGGTCTTGTGCCTGCAATGGGTCTGACTGTTACACGATCCTCTTCTAATTGAACAAAAACCTCAGGTGATGAACCGATAATCTCAACATCATCTAATTTAAGGTAAAACATATATGGCGAAGGATTAACAACACGAAGACTCCTGTAAAGATTAAAGGCATCTCCTTCAACAGAGAGCCTAAGACGCTGGGAAAGCACTAATTGGAAAACATCTCCATCATAGATATATTTTTTTACTTTCTCAACTGACATTTCAAATTTTTCCTTTGAAAAATTTGATTTAAATGTCATTTTACCATTTTCAGGTATTACACGGAAAGGACAGCTTTCTATCCTTGGACCTTCTATCTCTTCTGCCATACTTTCGATACCTTCAACTGCTTTTGCATATGTTTTTGAAGCGCCTTCTTCTTCTGATATCAGAGGGGAACAGATAAGAAACAGTTTATGAAGCAGATGGTCATAGACCAATATTCTTTCAGCTAAAATTAATTGAAAATCTGGATGCCTTAGATCATCCCTTGGTGTAAGCGGTATCTTTTCAAAATACTTTGCCATATCATAACCGAGATACCCCACTATACCGTTTACAAAGGGAGGCAAATTTGGATTCTTATAGGATACAACGTTATCAAAGTACCCTCTAATAAAATCTAGAGGATTTTCGAATATTCCACCATCAACAATTTTATTGCTATCAACAAGTGATACGCTTCCATCTTTGCAAATAAAAGCCTTGTCAGAGGAACCCATAAATGAATATCTTGACAAAAATTCACCTAGCACAACGCTTTCAAGTAGAAACTGGTATCTCAACTTTTTAAGACTCATAAATAACGAGATCGTTGTAAAGAGATCGCCCCGCAACTCTGCATAAACAGGTATAAGATTGTATTCAGACGCTAGCTGGATATAATCTGACTTTTCCGGATATATTTTCAGCAATTTTCATCTCCAATGAATTTGTTACAAATTAAATGAATTATGTAGTAAAGGCATAATATATTTCAGATAATGATTCCCCTTTGAGTTAATCAATTTTAGAAATAGACTATATTAGGGTTTTTTAGCTCTACTATGATCTTCTTTTTTTTAACACTTCTAAATCACTTTTTAAATTCTTAAGCTCTCTCACGCTATAAATCACCTGCATTTTGGAGCATAGCTGAGAAATGTCAGGTGTAATGACTTGACAGGTTATTATTTAATTTCTGTTTAATATCATATATAACACATGACAAGTATAATTTTTTAGTTTTTTCTGTTTATATTCTATTTCAGCAAGATAGAGTGATTAAGAAAATCCTTAGGTATTTAATTGAGTTATCAGCCTTTTCTGTATTTAACAAATACAACTGAAAAATGTTATAAATCATAAGAGTGTGGCTAAAATTTATCAGTGATGTGGTATTGAAGTAATCTCTATATCATTACCCGTTTGCACAGGGGCAGGTGCAGTGAAAGTAGGAATAACATCATCTTATTGTTGAATTATCTAATAGTTTTAAGTCACAACTAGATCATATAAATATCAAGACTATCATGTTATATCTGTCATTCCGACCGTGTGTAAAGAAATAAAGTAAATACCTCAATCTTATAAAATTATATGCGGTCAATTAATTACTGCATTTGCATGAATGACAATTATTCACAATATAATATATCCCCTTCATCTAACAGCTTTTGAGCAACCTTCATTACTATCTCCGGAGTTATCGCCTGCATGCATATATGTTCATCAAGGGGGCACTCGCGCTTTTCACATTGAATACATGCTACATCAGCTCTTATTGCTGGATTATTATCCATATCAATATGGTTCCATACAAATGGGTTTGTTGGACCATAGATCGTAATGCTCCTGACCCCAACAGCATTGGCAAGATGCTTAGTGCCGCAATCATTCGTTATTATTAAATCGGATAAAGATATAATAGCTGCCATTTCTGTAAGTGAACATGGTGGTATCATCTCTGCGTCGCTACTAATGGCTGCTTTTATCTTTTTAGTGAAATCCTCCTCTCCAGGTCCCCATGCAAGAAGTATTTTAGCATTATATACTTCTGTAAGTTTTTCAGCTATTGAAATAAAGTATTCAGCTTTCCATCTTCTTGCGCCTCTGGGACTGTTTGGTGCAAGAAATATTATCCTTCTCTTTTTTGGAATATTAAGACTATTGACGAAATTATTTGCAGTCTTAATGTCATGGTTCGAAAGGAAAAGAACAGGCTGAGTATATTCTGAATTTATGCCAAGAGGTTTAAGGTAATTAAGCCTTCTCTCAACAGTATTCATATTTTTGTGATGATGAGTAATCCTGAAATTATACACAATACTGCGGAAACTGACCTTTCTGCCGATTTTTTTATTAGCTCGGCTAAAAAATGTAATTGCCGCAGATTTCGGATTGCCAATAAAATCGATTACAACATCGTATCTCCTATTTCTTATATACCTATATAAACTGATGGTGTATAAAAGATATCTTAAGTAGCAGGATAAACTTTTTTTTGAATGTTTCTTTATTGTAATTATTTTATCTATTAATGGAAAATTCCATATCAAAACAGATTCCTTCTCATTAACTATAAAGTCGACTTTTGAATGAGGGAATTGCGCTTTAATAGCTTTCACAGCGGGGGTTAATAATAACACATCACCAGCAGGGCGGAACTGAATCAAAAGGATTTTAAGATCAGGTTTTTGCTTATAATTCAATTCTTGCATTTCTTATTATATAAAACAGGATTCAGGTCTGGTTCGTTGTACATCTTAAACTGCCTGTATAAAGAATATCTCCTCTTTCCGTTCTCTACCTCCTTAACAAGGGTACGATATGCCTCTATAAGATCACTCAGCTGTTTTTTTAATATTGATAAATTATTACTGCATTTTTTTTTATGCTCTATTGAGGCGTGTTCCCTTTCTGCTTCATAGCTCATATGATAGATCTTTAAAGAAAGAATAGTTAATCTGTCGATGATGCTTCCGATAGTTTCGCTATTAAGCGGTGCATTTTCGTCTATTACAACTGAATTAAAG
Organism: Spirochaetota bacterium; assembly: GCA_034190185.1. Classification (GTDB taxonomy): domain Bacteria; phylum Spirochaetota; class UBA4802; order UBA4802; family JAFGDQ01; genus JAXHTB01. The sequence continues at coordinate 4,887 of JAXHTB010000262.1, forward strand.
AGAATATCATCTATCTCTTCAACCTTCATTACTCGCATTGCATTTAATCTGTCAATCTGTCTTTTAGTTTCAGCTATAATTGAATCTGGCGCATCATTATCCCGCGCCTTATCTTCATGGTGCCAAAGTGTTGTATTTATTATTGACAGCATCTCAATATTAAACAACAAATCATCATTTTTTGTGTTGCTGAGAATTACAAAGGCATCCTCTATACAGGATATATCCTTTTCTCCATTATGCCAATTTGAGATTACAACATCTGATATTTTAATAATATCTTCAGGTTTTGGGAATATTTTTCTCATCATAGAATAAGCCCTCCATGGCTCCTTTTGCCGCTAGTTGAATATTTCGTTAAATTACGTCCAACCCCTTATCCCCTATTTAATACTAATTTGTGAGTAGATATCAGAAGGGGGAAATAGGGGGATAAAATTCTGTTGCAGTAAAAAATTGTGCATATAATTTTAAATGTATGATTATTCATATTTGATTTTTTTATATTCTTGTAAAGAATAGGAATAAGATAAACAGATTACAAGTACTTTTCAATCAATATTTTAAAACAGGATAAAATATAAATAGATGTCGGAAGATAGTTAAAATAAGGGGTGTTGATAAATTTTTATATTAAATTTCATATTTTTACTTATATCCTACCTTCTTGATGCCTTTATATATAGCTAATTAGGTATCATAAAAATGCAAAAAAAAAATTGAATTATGTCGTTATTCATGTTAATATAAACTGTTGATTGACTAGTATTAATATGAGAGTGAAATGATGATTGAATATGCTTTTAACCTTTATGTTCTGGGCAAAACC
>JAXHTB010000263.1:0-5691 GCA_034190185.1 Spirochaetota bacterium
TGACAAAAAAGGGCTTTCTAAAATTGAATTTTTTTGCTGTACGTAAAATGGCAGATGAGTTGCCAATATATGCATTCATAATAACATAATCAGGATCTTCTTTCTTTAATCTGAGAACCTCAGAAGTCATATCTATACCAGAAATTGGAATAATAATTTCTGAAAGTTTAACTCTATATTTCTTTGCTAATCTTCTCACAAGTGGGATAAGCGGTTTGCTAGATCCTGAGTCCATATAGAGAAAAGATATCTTTGGCTTCTTTGCTTTAAGATCATTATGTATATATTCAAATGTTATCTTTATCTGATCGTCATAATATGGCAGAACACCAAAGATATATTTCCTTGCAGGAATTACATATTTATGATCAGCAATTACCGCGAACAGTGGCATTCTTGCCTGCTCCATTTTTGGAATTACAGCATATGTATGTCCCTGCCCTGATGTTCCACATATTGTTAACACCTTATCCCTAAATAGAAGTTTTTTAAAAGCAGATAATGCAAGAGGAATGCTAAATCTATCGTCTTCAATAATTATCTTTACCTTTCTGCCATTGATCCCTCCATTATCATTAACTGACATAAAATGTGTTTTTATACCATCAGTAACCGGAAGCCATATATCAGATGCAGGGCCAGTCATATCTGCTATTACGCCCAATTTGATAGTATTATTTGTCACACCACGCACCTCTGCGGAAAATAAATAGTTTCTATTGCTGTCAGCTAAAAAAAATATAAAGGTGAATAAAAACAGTATAAACGAAATATTAATGATATTTCTTCTCATAATAATTTTTCCTTTTGATGACGGTTTATACAAACCGTAAATTTCATTTTTTTTGACAGTACTAAATGTTGTTATCTTATCTAATTCAACTCACCACAGAAAATACTGCCTTCAATATGTTGATCAAATCTTATTATTTAATTTAATCAACTCAATGCAGGTCTTTAAACCGAGACTCTATTTCATTGCTTTACCAACTATAGATTTACTACCGAAGGCTTTCTTCGGGATATCATACAATTTAACCTATTATTATAATTTCTCATTTCTTTAACTGCTATACCTCTACTAATATGATATCCTTTTTACGATTTATATTTAGTCATCAAGGATATTTACAACATGAGGATCTATTGCAGAATAGTTAAATTTAGTTAGTTAAGATATGTATAAGCAAATAATGAGTTCTTACATTTTATCCTGAATAGTAAACTAAATATTCTCAATTTATGTTTGTAATATTTCTCACCTCCATAAAATAATAGAATATTTATAAGCCATCTTCACAGCCAATGTAAGGAAGATGGCTTATAATTTTTTAATAAAACTGATTCTTACCTTTCACTTTTTCTCCAATCTGTAATAGGTACTAATTCTTTCTTTTTAGTGTCAGATTTATAGATTTTATGATAGTCAATTGCTTTGTGATCCTGTTGAGAAAGATTAACAATACCACAAACACCCCTTGTATCAAAATTTCTTATATTATTTAATCCTTTGATAAGTGTTTTTACATTTAAATTCCTTCCTGCATTTTTCAGTCCTTCATTCATTATTAGTCCTACAAACCAACCCTGTGCAAAATTTCTATCCTCATATTCTGTGCCAGGATCATATTTTTGTTTAGTATTCCTTAGCAAAGTCATACCTGGACTTTTATCTGTAAACGAACCAAAGCAGTTAACACCTAATAGAATTGAAGCAGCCCCTCTTGCCAATTCAATTGTTGTTTTAGCTGCTCCATATTGAGTGACAAAAATAGGTTTTTTAAATTTAAATTTACTTGCAGTTCTTAATATTGCAGCAGTATTAGCAACATAACCATTTACAATTACATAGTCTGGTTCTACCTTTCTTAGACGTAGAACCTCAGATGTCATATCAATACCTGCAATAGGTATAACAATTTCTGAAAGGGAAGCACCCATCTTTTTTGACAATTCTCTGACAAGAGGAACAATTGGTTTGCTTGATGCAGAATCCATATACATAAAAGATATTTTTGGTCTTTTAGCTTTAAGGTCCTTTTGTAAATAATTAAAAATAATTTTTATTTGATCATTATAAAATGGAAGTACACCATATATATATTTCCTGGCAGGAATTATATATGTAGGTTCTGCCAATATTGCAAGTATAGGTAATTTCACTTTCTCAAGTCGAGGAATTATTGCATAGGTCTGCCCCTGTCCCGATGCTCCTATCACAGCAAGTATTTTATCTCTAAAAGCAAGTTTTTTAAATGCTGAAAGTGCTAATGGAATACTAAACCTGTCATCCTCAACAATAAGTTTTACTTTTCTTCCATGAATTCCATTTTGATCATTAAAATATTTAATGTACGTTTTAATACCATCAGCAATTGGTCCCCATGTATCGACACCTGGTCCTGTCATATCGCCAATGACACCGATTTTTAAACTATTATTAGTTACCCCTCTGACTGTTTCAGAGTAACTATTTCTCTCTGTAAAGATGTTTATAAAGAAACCGAAAAAGCAGATAACAAATATTATTGATCTATTTTTTACTCCATTACTCCTTTTCATATTTTCTCCTTTAATCTATTACCATATAAGTCTTAGTAAAAAAATCTTGATAATTCTTATCGTACAATTTTCCTAAATTATAAGTATGTTCAGGATAACAATAATATTGCGAAGTTATACTGATATACAATTTGGATGTTCCCGAAAATAGTATATATTAGTAATTGCTAAACTTTTTTGCGGTAACGAAGTTTATGGCCTCTCAATAAGTGAGATAAATATTAAAATCAGTAAGAGAAGGCCAAATCCTCCGCTAATAATGATGAAGGGTAATATATTCCACAGGTATAATCATAATGCTATTTAACATATTAATTCTACACTCACTTATTAAGATTTCAATAATTATTTTTGTACGAAAATATCATTTAATTATGCTCTAATCTCTTCACTTGTCAACTAATAAAAATTTTTTTAATACATTTAAAAAGATATTTCTGTAATATGAGGAGTAGTTTAGAAATTATGAAATAATCAGCAAAATAGAGAGTCTATTATAGTCTTTATTCTAGAAATAGGAAAGATAAATAGCAAAACCATCCTATTCTCTTTGGGTTTACTTTATAAAAATAAAAGCTTCCCTGACAGAACACAGGGAAGCTGTATCGTAATAATTATTACTTCAGCATTAGTTGGAAAATTCGAATATTATGATGTCATTTCATTAAAATGAGCATCAACATCATTCTGTATCTCCTTTATCTGTTCATCCGTAAGATGAGAAAACCTTCCCTGAAGTTTAAGATACTCCTCAACCGGCTTTCTTTCCTTAGGTATTTTAGAAATTGTTCTTTTTCCATTCTCAGACTCATACAGTATCCATGATCCGGTTTCATAAGCTAAACGGGCGACCTCAATGCCAAGAGCTGTATCAAACATCCATCCTGTAGGACAAGGGGCTAAGATGTGCAGAAATGCCGGGCCATTAACCTCTTTCGCCCTTTTTATCTTCTTTTCCATATCACCCAGAAAGCATGGCAGAGCAGTGGCAACATATATTCCATGAGCCTCCATAATTCTAGAAATATCCTTTTTCTTGACCTTTTTACCCATTATAGATGTCTTTGTCATAGCAAGATACGAGGTAGTGCTGCTTCTTTGGGCTCCGGTATTCATATATGCTTCATTATCATAACAAACATAGGTAATATTATGTCCTCTTTCAGCAGCTCCGGATAATGCCTGTAATCCGATATCTGCAATTCCGCCATCGCCTCCAATTGCCACAACATTATAATCCTTTTCCTTCTTCTCCAGTGCAACCTTAATGCCGCTGGCTGCGGACGCTACATTAGTAAAACAGTAATGCCCTGCTGGCACCTGCCATCCAGATTGAACAATACTACTAGTAGCAGCCATGACACAGCTTGTAGCATAGGGCACAACAGTCTCTTTACCCATTGTTTCAAGGACCTTGCGACAGACAAGTAAAGCAGTACACCCTGAACAAAGATTCAATCCTTTCGGCATAAAATCAGTTGTATTCTGGACATCTTTCCTCTCAACTTTTTCACCCTTTTTCAACTTCTTATAATTTTCAAGCCCGCATAGACCCTCCCAAAATTCACCTGGAATCAAATCAACCATAGGCTGCTGCACGTTATACCATTCCTCAAATCCATTATCAGTCGCCAAAACCTTATCCACCATATTCTGCATATCTTCTGAATGCACATCAATATGCCCAACGATATAACTTGTAATAGCAGGTTTATAATCGTATAAAGCTGATTTAACCTCATTATACAGAACACCATGAGAGCCTGGAGAATTAAAACGATCTATAACTATAACCTTCTTAGCCTTGGAAAGAGCTTCCTGTATTTCTTCATCTGGGAATGGTCTAAAAACTCTTACCTTTAATGCGCCTAATGCTATTCCCTTTTCCCTATATTCATTAACAAGATGTCTCGCTACTGCTGAGATGCATCCCATAGAGACGATTACGACCTCAGCATCTTCAACTTTATATGCATCAACAAGTCCATATTTCCTACCAAATATTTCTTCAAATTCTTTACAAGCTTCCTTAATTATACTCTTAGCTTTAATAAGGGCATTATGCTGCTCAAATTTTCTATAAGTAAATTCATAGACAGCTCCTGTACCCTGTAAGACTGGATAATTTGTATCATAAAACGCATGCTTTGGATTATATGCCGGAAGGAACGCATCCACCTTTTCTTGATCTGGTATATCAACAGGTTCATATGTGTGAGTCATTCGGAATGCCTCTAAACTGACGAAGCTGGGTAGAAGAACATCCTCATGTTCCCCTATCTTATAGGCCATAATAATGGAGTCGATAACTTCCTGAACATTTTCAGAATAATACTGCAGGAAACTGGAATCTCTCTCTGACATAATATCCGAAAAATCGCTTACTATAGTTTGAGGTGAACCGATACCTCTGCTGGTTACAGCTACAACAAGAGGTAGCGCCATTCCTGATGCCATCCAGAGTACTTCATGCATAAAGGCCATACCTTGTCCACATGTAGCAGTAAAAGCCCTGGCCCCTGCCGAGGAAGCTCCTGCACACACACTTGCAGCAGAATGTTCTCCGTCTACATTAACTGATGTAGCATCCATCTGACCAGATTCTATTAATTCTGTTAATGCGCCAATAACACCTGTATTTGGTGTAATTGGGTATGCAGAAACAATCTCCACCCTTGATAATTTAGCAGCAAGCGCTGCTGCTTCTGAACTTGATATAAATAATTCACTCATATCTCCTCCCTTTGCATTTCTATTGCATCTCTTGGACATTCATGCGCGCAAATTCCGCATCCTTTACAATAGAAATAATTTATTTCTATATCATTACCCTTTTCACATTTTATAACACCATCAGGACAAAACCGGCTACATATGACACAAGGTTTGCATTTATCATTATTCACTACAGGTTTGAATACACGCCAATTACCTGTTTTATTAACTGCTGTAGTTCCCAAGTTATGAGAAACACATCCTCTAATTAATTCTATTGACATTTTTTCACCTCTTCATAGGTTTTTCTAATAGCATCTATATTTGCTGTTTGCTTTTCTTTACTATATTTTCTAAGAAGCTGTTCCTTTGCTGCTACCTCTATAGCTTCAAGAGAAAGAACATCAGTAGCAG
>JAXHTB010000264.1:0-5631 GCA_034190185.1 Spirochaetota bacterium
GGTCATAATACCTCTTATTACTCTTAATATTATAACATAAAGATAATCATATTGAAGTAAAATCAATAATAAATATCAAAATATAGCAAAAAATTAGGGAATGTCAATAAACAAATAAGCTTTATTTATCTGTTATCAATAAAAATCTATATACGAGCTTATTTCCTAGCCATTATTAAATCAGATCCTGATAGTTAATGCAATTTTATTGGTCCTTCAAGCCTTCCAGTAATAAATTGTTGAACTATTGGATTTGAGCTATTTTTGATCTCATCAGGTGTTCCACATTGTATTATTTTCCCATTATATAACATAGCTATTCTATCAGCAATATGATAAGCGCTATTCATATCATGAGTCACAACAACCGATGTTACATTGAATTTCATTTGTGTCATTTTTATCATTTCGCTAATTCGCATAGACATAACTGGATCTAATCCTGATGTAGGTTCATCATAAAGAATAATTTCGGGATTTGTTACAAGTACTCTTGCTAAAGAAGCCCTTTTCTTCATCCCACCACTTATTTCATCTGGCATTTTTTCCTTTGAATCAGACAGTTCGAGCATCTCTAATTTTTCATTTACTATTCTTTCGATCTCAACTGGAGGATAAAGTTTATGCTCACGTAAGGGAAGTGATATATTATCCACAACATTCATCCAGTTAATAAGGGCTCCATTCTGAAAAACAATACCCATTTTTTTTCTTAATTTTTCCTTTACTCTCTGTTTTGCTCCGTTCATCTTTATACTATCTATAAAAACTTCACCTGAATCCGGTTCTACAAGACCTGATATATTTTTTAATGTCACAGTTTTCCCTGTTCCAGATTGACCAATTACAACAAACGTCTCTCCCTTTTCAATCCTTACATCTATTCCATTCAGCACTCTTTTATTATTAAATGATTTATAAATATTTATTAATTCAATCAAAATGTCCCTCCATAAAAAATAGCTGTAATGAAGTAGCCTATAATCAGGATCAAAAGAAAAGAAGATACAACTGAGGTTCTTGTAGCTCTTCCAACACCAATAGCTCCATTGGTTGCTCTGAGTCCCTCAGCACAACTTACTGAAGAAATAATTATTCCGAAAATTAGTGCTTTAAATAGACCAACATAAACAGCTTTAAATTGAAGAGAATCAAGCACATGCATATAATAAATATCATAGGGCACATGTAATTGATACTTTGCTACGACAGCTCCTCCAATTGTTCCAATAAAATTTGTATATATGGTGGCCATAGGAAGCATAATTGATAGAGCAACAATCCTGGGCATTATCAAAAACTTTATAGGACTTATAGTCATCATTGACAATGCATCTATCTCTTCCGAGACCTTCATAGTCGCTATCTCGGCTGCCATTGCAGATCCTACAGAGGCTATTATAATTATTGCTGTTACAAAAGGCCCCATCTCTCTTGTTAAGGTTGATATTACAATATTTCCTACAAAAGCCTGCTGTTGGAACTGCATAAGTTCCAAACCAGTCTGAAGAGCAAGTATCATTCCTGTAAAAAAGGCAACAATAGAACATACAACAAGGCTCTTAACTCCAGCAATATACATCTGTTCAAAGATCTTTTTACTTTTGCTGAATGAATTTTTTAGATAATAGGCTGTTTTAAGAAGAAGAATAATAGTGAAACCACTTTTCTCAACGACCTTTATAATCCTATCCCCGATAAAGAATATGAATTTTGATACTATTTTCATAAGATTGAGTTATAAATATAATAGATTGATAATTAATAATATTTTAAAATACCCTTTTGGAATACAGTACGATATCATTACCTGTTTTATATTTATAGTCCTTCCATTTCGCCCAGATTAAATTGCCAGGTCCAAAAGATATTTTATCTTTTTTCATAACAATGTCATTCCTGGTTTTACTGTCACCTCTTGTGACTTTTGATTGTGATCCTTCTCCAATATCAATAGGGATCCAGAATATCCTGATGAATCGCCTATTGCCTTCATTACTATAACCAAACATCGAAAGCAGGAAGGAGAGGTCTGTTAATAGATTATCTGTTTCTAAATAAGAAAAAATAAATGGTATTTTAATATGAAGAAAATTCTTCCCCCACCTTTGATAGTATAACCTCAATAGAAAACCGAGTCTTTTTTCTCCTGACTGGAGAGTTCTGTACTCGAAGATAGTCCAGAACGGTTGGTACAACCTTTCGTATCCTTCAGGATCGCGCCATGGAAGAAGTGAGAGAAGATTGAATGAATAATTCCCTCTGTCATCGTATTCCAGATGGAAAATGGGCCATAACTTATAATACCGCCATGAGCTTCCATAAACGGGATTCGGCTTTCTTTTGTAATCCCTTCTGAAATACCAAAAAATCAATGCATTGATATAGTATTCAGAACGAAAGTTCTTGGTGTGTTCTTTCAATGTAAAATAAAACGGCGTTATAAAAAAGGTTTCCTTATTCTTGAATAGATATTTCCCATAAAAAGGGAAGAAAATCCTTTTATATATGTTAGGATTTTTACAATCTCGAATTTGAACAAGGGGCCATGGGAAATTTAATTCATAATTTCCATTTGCTTTACTATATCCCCAAGAAAACAAAGGCCACAGCAATGTGCTTGAATTGCTTTTGGTTGTGCGATTCCATCTTTTGCCAAAAACTGGAAGAACAAAAACTGTATTCTGCTCATCACGATCTAGTTTTAGACTACGATAGTTGAATATCATAAGAATAGAGTAGTTATTGTAATAGTTCTCTTTATAACTATGAGCATAAAATGGCAAAATTCGTTTCTTTTCTCTTTTTGGACCTTTGCCTACTGAAAATAGAGGCCATAATACTCCCCAAGACTTATAATCATTTTTTTCATATTCAATATAAAGAGGCAAAAATGACAAAAATAATATCCCTATAGTTGATAACGATGGTGGAAATGTTGGAGGGAATAGGAAAAAGAGGATTATTCCTGGGAAAAGATAGGTTGATATCCTATCCTGACCAATCTTACCTTTTATTGTACCGCCAAAGGGCCAGATATGTAGATATTGATCCTTTTTATCTATTGAATCACCGTATAGTAAAAATGGGAATATGCCAAAATCATAATCTCTCACTCCATTCCTGTGAGTGTAATCAACAGATCCAACAAAACCTAGAAGCGATTTCCATTCCGATTTCATTTTTGTCGCATATTTCCAATATACAATTGGTATAAGAGATGCCTCAAAGAGTCTATCACTTTTTATATTTTGCATATAGAAAGGTCGATAAACACTCAATTCATATTTTTCATTTTTTTCATATTCATAAAAAGTCCAAAACCAATCATATTGAATTCCTTCTGATGATGCAAAGGCATTTACTGAAATAAGAAATATAATTAAGGTCCCTAATATTAATCTTAACACAACTTTAAACCTTGGTATACTCAAAAAATGAATCCGTCTTATTAGATTATTTATTATCATATCACACAGATTACAACTTCTCTCTTATATCCTCAATATATTTTAAAAGCTTTAATCTATCTTCTGTGGAAATTACACTAAATGAAAGCCCGCCTTTTAATACGTCTTTATCATTTTCTTTCATAACAGCGCTCCAGACCTTCTTTGCATCAATAATTACAACTTCCTTTGCAAAATAAATTTTGATGAAAAAATTATCGTTATTTTGAATTGTCTCTATCTGTTCTTGCTCAACATCAATTATTTCAAAACCAATACCGCTCATACTAATATCAATCGATTTTGCAATAATTTTGCCATTAACTTCGATCTCAAGTATGCAATCTTCTTTTGATATAGTATTATCTAGATATTCAATTATAGAATACCTTATCTCACGTCTTTTATCCATTACTTTTTCCTTTCTTTTAATTCTATATCTTTTTTCCAATTTACACTGATTTTTGAATTGTGATAATTTCATTTTTTCTTGATTTATTAAATCAGCATAATCGATGTCTTTTATTACATAATTCTTCAATAAAAAAGGATTAAGATCATAGTTAAAAAATGATTAAATGTATATTTAATTATATTTATTTCAAGTTCATCATAATCTATATTAAATATCTGTTTAATTTATAATTTAATATAGTCAACAATTATAATAAAAAATAGAAATTATAAATTTTCCAGTTGTATTTATAATAGAAGTATAACTATTGAGAAATAGTTAAAATAGAAAAGAGGGACAAGTCAAATTAAAGAGATAATATATGTGTAGAATATAAATCTTTTTCATTGGGCAACTTAGAAAAATCACTGATTGATTTATACTTAAGTTGAGTAATATTATAGGGATGCAGATATAACTTGTTATAGTAGCTATTTATAAAATCTATCATTTTGATTTTAGTGCATCGGAATTTTATCCCCTCGGGTGGATTAACTGATATCTACCCACAAATTAGTGAAAAATAGGGGATAAGGGGATTATAGAGATAAGGGGATTGAATATAAAGAAGATAAACTACCAGAATTATTATTAATTATTATACTAAAGTGATTATATGTTCTTCCTTAGCGCAGCTTATACAATATCGCTTTCCTTGTTGATTTTTCGATGATGGTATATAATAATGATTAAGATGATTGATATTAGAACCACATTTTGAACATTTCATTTTATTTTCTCCTTTAATATTGTATAAATAGATAAAATTATTATCATTTTATTGCTTACACTAAAATATTCGGCTTATTTAAAATTTCGATAAAGAAAAAACTGATAGAAATAATTAATATATAGACGAAATATTTAAGCGTATCGGAATTTTAAACATTTATTATTTATCGAAATACTAATGAATTGTTGTAGAGTTATCTAAGGATTCGAGGATTCAAGTGGAAAACAATATAGGTTTAATGATACATTGGGAAAATCAGTATTTCATCCGTGTTAATCCGTGGCTAAAAAACACACTATTTAATTTCTGAAAGCAGTTTGAGCTTACTTTCTTCATTTTAAATATTATAGTAAAGAATTATCAGGAGAGAATGCAGAATTTTGATTTATTCAATTGCAAATAGAATTTTACGTTTTCCAATCATCTTATTATGTGCATCGTTGATTATTTTTTCTCTTTTATATTGTATTCCAGGCGATCCTGTTATTATGATTGCTGGAGAGTATGCCAGTCCCGAAAATATAGAAAATATAAGAAGAGAATTATCACTTGATAAGTCCTTCTTTGTAAGGTTTTATGAATATACTGTAAAACTAATTATACTTGATTTAGGGAGATCTATTCATAGCGGTGTACCTGTTATTGATTTAATCTTTGAAAAATTTCCAGCAACATTTATGCTTGCGCTGTTTTCAATGATAATCGCCTTCTTGCTTGGAGCTATACTTGGGACAATATCTGCTATCTTTAAAGAGAGCTTTTGGGATAACTTAGTTTTATGGTTTTCATCAATATTTATATCAACACCTATCTTTGTAAGCTGTTTTATCTTATCATTAATCTTCTCCTATTTCCTCAATCTTTTTCCACCATCCGGTATGAAAGGTTTTAATCCTTCTTATATTATACTCCCATCCCTTGCCCTTGCTTCAAGATCACTTGCTCTTATCGTGAGAATTGTAAGAAATGAGCTTATTACAGTAATGAACAAGGAC
>JAXHTB010000265.1:0-5614 GCA_034190185.1 Spirochaetota bacterium
AGTGCCAATAAGTATCTTTTTCTCTCTGGTTATTGTCAGGACAAGCTCCTTTTCACCTATATGCATCTGTTTTGTAGAAGCTTTCGGAAGATTTACCGATATTCCATGCTGGATCATGGGCGCAGTAATCATAAAGATGATGAGTAGCACGAGCATTACATCGACAAAAGGAGTCACATTAATTTCTGACATCACTTTTTCAGAATGATCCTTCAATCGTGCTCCTCCTTGGAAATTCTTTTGCATTTTCAGAAATTTCTCTTTCCATCATATAGTAAACTTGTTCAGAAAGACCTGACAGCCTTTGACTCAATATCTTCGCTCTATTAGTAAAATAATTATACGCAATTACAGCAGGGATTGCAGCCGCCAGCCCAGCAGCAGTAGCAACCAAAGCCTCAGAAATTCCTGGAGCAACAACAGCAAGGCTCGCAGTACCTCGCACTCCTATCCCTCTAAACGCATCCATGATTCCCCAAACTGTTCCAAAAAGTCCAATAAATGGTGCTGTATTTCCTGTTGTCGCAAGAAAAATAAGATAGTTTTCAAATTTTCTGACCTCAGCTTCCATAGAATTCTTTAAAATTCGCTTCAGTCGTTCTTGATCAAACCAATTCTCCTGCTCCACACTCTCTTCATTTTCTCTCTTTTCTTGGAGTATCTTGTTTGACTCAAAAAATCCCCTCATGAATATCTCTGCATCTGGACAATGCTTCATTTTTTTTATTTCCGGGAATATCGCTGATGGCTTCTTATATCTAATAAAGATATCATGAAACAACTCTGCTTGTCTGTTTATTCTCCTTATCGCAGCAATTTTAATAAAAATGATCCCCCAACACACAATTGAGAAAAATAAGAGAACTAAAAGTACCCCTTTTGCGACAGAGCCAGCATTTACAATTAACTCGATCATTCCGATATTGCCATTTGTAAAATCAAAACCGACTATATTCACTAAATATTTGATAACGAGCACATCCAATCTCCTTTCTCTCGGCAATGAAAAATAATAGGTGAAAATTTGTGAGATGTCAAATGATGATATTTAAAGATGTAAAGCATTGACCTATGATGTATAATTCATATAATTATACTTATCGTTAAAAATACTATTTGGTAAATGTAAATGAACACCAAAGAAGAATTAAGAAAGATACTCTATAGGATAAATGGAAAGGGATATAAAGCATACAAAGATATTGAAGGTTTTTATGATTTCTATGACTATATTCTTACCATAGAGCATGTCCAAGGTGATCCATTTGCTTCTCCATCAAGGATAACCATAAAGGTTGCACACAAAAAATCTAAATTCCCAGTAACGTACTATAATACAAAAGTGAAGAAGATTGCACTGAGTGACTTCCTTACACGTGAATTTTACAAGAATGCAAAGATGATAGCAAAAAGTAACCGTGGCATAGGAAATAGTGGAATTATAACTATTGATGATCCCGGACAGGAAGTTCTAGAACGTAGTTCTGTATTGATAGGAAAGGAATTCATTGAAGCACGGTTTGTTATGGGATTACCTGCATCAGGAAGAACCATTCTCGGGAAAGAGATAGAAATAATGCTATTTAAGGAGCTACCCCAAATAGTTCACATGTCTCTGTTACACGCAAACCTTAATCAAAAAAAGCTCCTTGAACATGTACAATCGATCGAAGATCAAGAATATTTGCATAAAGAAATCCAAAAGCTAGATTTTGTCGGATTTATAGCTGATAATTCTATTTTACCAAGACGAAGTGGCATTGACGACAGACCTATGACTGACAAATCCAAACTAATACTATTTAAATCCCCCCCTTCACTAGAAGTAAAAATAAGCTTACCACATAAAGGAGAAATTATTGGAATGGGAATTCCAAAAGGAATAACCCTCATTGTTGGTGGAGGTTTCCATGGAAAATCAACCTTGTTAAATGCATTGGAAAAGGGAATCTATTTCCACATTCCGGGAGATGGCAGAGAATATATCGCTACAGACAGAACTACAGTAAAGATAAAAGCTGAAGATGGAAGGTACGTAGAGAAGGTTAATATAAGTCCATTTATCAACAATCTTCCCTTTGGAGCTAACGTAAGTGAATTTTCAACAGAGAATGCCAGCGGTAGTACGTCCCAGGCAGCTAATATAATCGAGGCTGTTGAAATAGGAACAAAAGTTATTCTTATAGATGAAGATACTTCAGCAACCAACTTTATGATAAGAGATGTGAGAATGCAGGAATTGGTTGCTAAACACAAAGAACCAATTACACCATTTATCGATAAAGTGAGATCTCTCTATAAAGATTATAATGTATCGACTGTACTTGTTATGGGTGGTTCTGGCGATTATTTTGATGTTGCTGACACAGTGATAATGCTGGATAATTACCTGCCACAAGATGTCACCCCAATAGCAAAAATCATATCGGAAAAGCACAAAACAGAGAGGATATGTGAGGGAGGTGACCGGTTTGGAAAGATTTCTTCCAGAATTCCGCTGAACACAAATTTTAACCCTAAAAAAGGGAAAAAAATGGTAAAGATAGAGGCAAAAAACCTAAGAAAAATTATATACGGACACGAAATCATCGATTTGAATAATATAGATCAACTAGTAAGTATAAGCCAAACGAGAGCTATAGGAGATGCTATCCACTATTACTCTAAAAAATACACAAACAGAGGTATCTGTTTGAGAGAAGGTCTTGAAAGAGTCATGAGGGACATTGAAGAACTAGGATTGGATATCCTGTCCCCATATAAATTGGGGACCTATGCAAAGCCAAGAATATTTGATCTCGCTGCTGCCGTAAACAGATTGAGAACATTTAAAGTAAAATGAGACCAACCTTATATTGTGAGAAACATAACTCACAGTGGGAAATAACTTTCATATTGACAATAGATGCATATATTGATATTAATTTCTAGCACTCAGTGATTATGAGTGCTAATTTCAGCGAAACTTTTGGAAACCTTTAAGTGTTTATGAAAAGCGATGCTTTAATAAAAATGGAAGGTTTTGAATGAGAAAGGAATTGCTTGAAAGAGACAGAAGGATCCTCGATGTAATTATAACAGACTACATTTTATTAGCTGAGCCCGTTGGTTCGAGGACAGTCGCAAAAAAATACGGAATAAATTTGAGCCCTGCTTCAATACGAAACATCATGGCAGACCTTGAAGAACTGGGATTTTTGTACCAACCTCATACATCCGCTGGGAGAATACCGACGGATAAAGCATTCCGATATTATGTAGACAGCATACTCGAATTGAAGAAGATTGATAAAAAAAGGAGAGATTATATCGAAAATAGCTATAGAGATTTACAAAGGGATGTAAGTAAGATGTTGAGGGAGACTTCACGGATTCTCTCTATATTATCGAAGTTGACGGGATTAGTAATGGCACCTAAATCTAAAGATTTATCTCTAAACTATGTAGAACTCATCAAACTAGGCCCAAACAAGATACTCGTAATCCTTTTATACAATACTGGAATAGTAGAAAACAGGTTCATTGAATCAGAGGTAGATTTACCAGAAAAAGATCTCAAAAAATTCACAAATTATATTAACAGCCTATCAAAGAATCTTACTATCTCAGAAATAATAAACAAGATTACCAATGATATGGAAAAAGAAAAAACCCTCTATGACGAGTTGATGCTCAAAGTGTTTTCAAATGAAATAGAAGAGGAAATATATATAGACGGCGTTCTCAATATACTGGATTACCCCGATTTCTCAGAAATAGAGAAGATGAAGGAGATTTTTCATGCCTTTGAGGAAAAAAGAATACTCCTTTCAATTCTAGATAAAGCGCTGGATACCGACGATGTTCAAATAATTATTGGCTCAGAAATGGATATAAAGGGAATTAATGAATGTGCTGTAGTAATGTGTCCATATTATAAAGGTGGAATTACGATTGGCACACTTGGAGTAATAGGTCCTATAAGAATGAACTATTCAGAAGTCATTCCTTTAGTCGACTTTACCGCCAAGGCAATAAGCAAAGTATTAGAAATGGCTTAAGAAAAATTACTGTTTTTCAAAGCAATTGCAAACCATCAATTCAGTAATTCTTTTTAAGCAATCACAGCAAGATATTAAGCATATTACAGACTTCTACCCAAGCAACCTTTGCAAGCTCCATGCTTCTCATTACCCTTTACATGCCACATAACACGTGTGGATGATTAATATGAATAGAGGTTTATACTATGCACCAAAACGACTCTCCTACTCATGAGATAGATACCGAGAATGAAGAAATACCTGCAGATGAAACAGTAGAAAAAACGTCTACGGATGATTTGCTCGCAAGACTTGAGGAAGCAGAGAAAAAGGAAAGAGAAAACGAGGATAAACTTTTAAGGATTTATGCGGAATTTGAGAATTACAAGAAAAGAATAGCAAAAGAGAAGACGGAATTCATAGAGTTTGCACATGAAAACTTTATAAAGGAAGTGATTCCCATTATAGACAATCTGGAACGGAGTATAGATCATGGGGAACATGCAGATAAAGATTCAATAATACAGGGGATTAAAATGATTCTCGATCAATTTTTTAAAATCTTTTCTCAGTTTGATATTTTCCCGTTTTCTGCACTAGGAGAAAAGTTTGATCCCAAGAGACACGAAGCGATAATGCATATAGAAAGTAGTGATCATGAAGAAAACACAGTAATATCTGAAACACAAAAAGGGTATGTATACAAGCACAAGCTTTTGAGACCTGCCATGGTAGTTGTTTCCAAAACAGTGCAGGATAATGGAGGTGATAGTGGTAATGGAACTTAAGATTTCTTAAGCACCATCATTTCACTGAACAAATAATGATACCCTTAAAGGATGAAATTCCAACAAATAGATTTCCATTTATCACCATAGCTATAATTGTTATAAACGTTTTAATCTTTCTTTATCAAATTTCTCAAAAAGCCTATATATCACAAGCAAATGTTGTGTATTTCGGAATCATACCGTATAGAGTCACACACTTTTTTGAGTTTTCTACCACACCATTCTCCCTTAACCCGTTGCTCACATTCTTTACTGCTATGTTTTTTCATGGGAGTATCCTTCATATCATTGGAAATATGCTTTATTTATGGATATTTGGCAATAATGTAGAAGACGCAATGGGGCATTTGAAATTCTTGTTTTTTTATATACTTTGCGGTATTATATCATCATTTGCTCATATCTTTGCAGAGCCTTACTCTAAAATACCTATGATAGGAGCAAGTGGGGCAATTGCAGGCGTTTTAGGTGCATACCTCATCCTCTTCCCCTATTCAAAGGTACTCACTGCGGTAATAATCTTCGTTTTTATAAGACTCATAAAAATCCCTGCTGTCATAATTCTGGGGATTTGGTTTCTTATTCAGATTACAAGCATCCGCAGTGGAGGTGGGGTAGCGTGGTATGCTCATATTGGAGGATTTGTTATAGGAATACTGCTGGTTAACTTCTTTGTACCCGATAATAAGTATTATAGAAGGATGGTTTGATAATAATCATGCGAATAAGGATAACCAAGATATCAGAAAAAATTGATTCTTTCTTAGGTGGAAGCCTTGATTATTACTTGTCTTCCATAAC
>JAXHTB010000266.1:0-5609 GCA_034190185.1 Spirochaetota bacterium
GTTGCTTCTTAATATTTTGACAAATAGTCTATTATAATTTTTATTACTGTATACAAGCAATGTATCATTAAATAATATCATAATTACAAAAAAAATAACACCCAGAAATAGAACAGGTTTCATAATATAAAAGGTTGAAATACCACTTGCCCTTAAGGCTACTATCTCAGAATCTGAAGAAAGTCTGCCCATGGCCATAATAACAGAAATTAAAAGAGACATTGGAATAGTGAATGCAATTACTGCTGGAAGCATTAAAAGGAATAATTGAAAAACAAGATATATCTCTATATTCTTGCTAATGATAAGGTCTGCAAGAATGAATAACCTGTTAAGTAAAAGTATAAAGGTTAAAAAGAGAAATGTAGTTAAAAATGGATATAATTGCTCTTTAATTATATATTTTGGTAATATTTTCATCTTAATATACATATAAAATATAGCAGGATATGAGGAGATGAAAAATGTCAAGGATTTTGCATAGACCTAAATTGAGAAATCATTTGAATATTAGAAGAAAAGTGTATAGACTGAAAAAAAGGGATAGTTGGATTGAACGTAAGTAAATGTTGAGAATCGATGTAAGGATTGGAGTAGAAAAGAGACCTTGCCCCCTATTCTTACTGTTCTTGCCTTAATATACTGTATTGTATAAATACTTATGGGTAAAAGAAGTCCAGAGCATATCTTGACCCCTAGAAAATATCATGAAGAAGATACTAACCATATATTAACCTAAAATAGACATTGAAAATCAATCCCAACCCTGATATATCCTAATAATCTTTAAAGGTATATATAAAATGATATTGTTATAATTTCTCACCTTCTTCTAACACTCCGGTGATTATCATTTTATACCCTTTCATTATTGAATAAATATTTCCATCCTTATCAACAACCTCAATATCGTAACTGTGCTTATTATCCTCACCACCTCTGTATATAGCCATCAAAAAGAGATTATCGATATCATCAGGGACAGACCTAAAGTGCAACTCATCAATTGTATCAGGCAACGACATCACGTTATTACGCTTCATTTCCAAAACTCCTGCATTCTGAAATGCAGCCTCAAATGCCATAGGATTGGATTTAAATATAGGTTTCTTCACATAATCAAATAACTCTTCTTCAGTCTCCCTCATCACTCCCAAAACTGTATTATTATCAATTTCTAATACTCCTCCATGTACTTGGAATCTGGGTCCATGGAAGAATCTCTTATATATCTCTGAATAGGATATTGTGATATTGCCTTTCTGATTATAACTTGCTATACTATCCATATTGATACCATTTCCGTCAAGCCCCTCCAAATTCGCAATACCATCCTTTAAAAAGATGGAAGCTGTAAAATGAACTCGATTATCTCCAAGCTTCTTACCATCCTTGTTAAAAAACTCTGTCTCTAATTTAGCTTGCAACTCAACAATGCCATCTTCTTCACCTACCCGCTCAACAGATATCAAAATATCTACAGATGAATCCTTCAATAACTTAACTGGGATATGAAATCTTATATCCCTCATTGAATCTATTACCATATTGGGAAATATAAGACTTGCTGCTTCAGCAAAAGACTCTATACCCATTACTGCTGGTAAATAAGGAATATCTTCAATCATATGATCCTTAAGATAGATGTCTCTTTCTACATCTAACCTCTTCCCAACAACAAGAATTTCAGAGGGCTTATAATCCAAAACCTTGTCTATTAAAGGACAGGATTCTCTTCTTAATTTCAATCTATTCTCAAGTTCAAAAATATCTTTGGACATATTTGTGATCAAACCATCACTATCAAGATCACCCAGACTACCTGCGATCAGAACCTCTCCCTCATCTCCGTATAGCATCTCCTCTCTTGCCCTTCTTACTCCATCTTCTAATGAAATTAAATCCACACCTGCGTTCTCAAAGATCGTTAACAAGCTCCCACGTGTAGCCATGCCTACATCCTTCCAACCTGTCCAGTCAATGGATACTGCTCTCATAGAACCTTTAAAACGTTTATTTGCCTGCTGTGTATATTTACACAACAGATCATTAGCAGATGAATAATCAGACTGTCCTGCATTGCCAAAACGCGCTGATATCGAAGAAAAGATGACCAGTGACTTCACATTATCATCCTTAGTAAGCTCTATAAGATTGTAACAGCCGTCAGCTTTTACATCGAATATTCTGCAGAAATCTTCGTAACTTTTATCCTCCAATAACTTGCTTTGCTCAAGTCCAGCTCCATGAATTATCGCATCAACTCTCTTATACTTTGATCTTATTGCACCTATTGTCTCAAACATTTTATCATGATCTGACACATCGCAGTTGCAATACTCAACTGAAGAGGCACCAAGAGACTTCATCTCCTGCACATTCCTGTACTTCTCTATAGCATTCGTATATTTACCAAACTCCTTCTCTATCATAACAGGAGTAACCTTATCATTTGAGGATTTAAGCTCCTCTATTACTTTATCTTTTAATTCCTTAAGACCAAGATCATCCAAAGAGGCTATCTCTTCAATATTTTCAGGCAGACCCTGGCGTGATATAATAACTATATGAGAATTAAAGTGTTTTGCAATATCCTTGGCAAACTCGCTGGTTATTCCATAACCGCCCCCTGTAATAATAAATACAGATTCGCTATCAAATGACACCTTCGCATCTGTGTCTGTTTCAAGAACACTTGTGATTATTTCAGGAATAAATCTCTTTTTACCTATATAGCCCTGCTCAATCCTAACGTCGCCATACTGAATCTCATTAAAAATCGATTGCGATATGTTAGATGGCTTCATCTTCATTGAAAAATCAATAGACTTGACTAAAACATTGTTAAGCTCCTTGTCAAAAGACTTTAATAGACCTGTTACACCACCACCAATAGGATCCGATCCAGTAAATTCATCAAATCCCAAATATCCGCCCAATGGTGTCGCACCAACTATAAAAGATTTTGCTGATTTAGCATTATCAATAAGATCAATATGTAAATGTTTAACTATTATAAATAAACTTTTCACCCTTAGGAAGGTATTTCTCTTCCATTCATCAAAACTTAATTCTGATATAAACTTAGATTCTTCAAGCGGAGTCAGATGAACTAATCCATTTATTTTCCCTGAAAGCTCTATACCTTCAATCCTATTGACCAGTTCCTCATCATCCTTAATATTGTTAAGATATAATATCTCAACATGAGCATTGCTATCAGTGAACTTTTTGCTTAAGCTTTCAGCTATACCTCGTCCATCATCTGTAATTAATATATTAAATACTGACAGATCAAATCGAGGATCTTTATCTATCTCTATTGGCTCCTCTACCATCCTCACTATCATCCTCTTAATGGAGCTTTCACTAGTAGATTTCTCAATAATTCTCTCATGTGATATACCAGAAGACTCTACTGAGATAAAAGATTGGGACTTCTGCTTAACGAAATTAACAACATGATTAAGGGTCGGAAAATCCTTTATCTTTATGCCCTCTTCTGAGGGTATATTAAAAGACTCCCTGATCAAACCGAACATCTCAGCCTGCTTAACTGTATCTATACCAAGATCCGATTCCATATCAAGATCAAACTCTATCAGATCCTCTGGATACCCGGTCTTCTCTGATACTATCTCAAGCATCCTTTTCCTGATGACATCAGTAGATGAAACTGCGTTAGTCGCGCCAATATCAGAAGAAGTCATCCCCTGATCAATCAAAGCGTCATCAGCAGAAGATGTATCATGAAAAGATTGGGACTTCTGCTTAACGAAATCAATAACATGATTAAGGGTCGGAAAATCCTTTATCTTTATGCCCTCTTCTGAGGGTATATTAAAAGACTCCCTGATCAAACCGAACATCTCAGCCTGTTTAACTGTATCTATGCCAAGATCAGATTCCATATCAAGATCAAATTCTATCAGATCCTCTGGATACCCGGTCTTCTCTGATACTATCTCAAGCATCCTTTTCCTGATGACTTCTTCATTTGAAGATATTGAAACAGATGACGACACCTCTTCTTTCGGTTCTTCAATAACAGAAGGAAGATCAATCGCCTTTTGAGGCATATAGCTTTTTTGGGATATAATTTCCTTCTGCTCATCCTTCCGGTCTTTTCTTTCCTGTCTTCTCTTCTTTGCTATACTTCCATCATCCTTTATCCTTAAAGTCCTGCTAACAACCTCAAGCTCTGGATCATTAATTCCGGAAACAGATTGAAGCCAGTTACTATATGCTTTCTCATCAACCATCCTATTTTCATTTTTCGATTTAAGCTTCATGAATGTTATCGATAATTGAGATCCAAATCCTGCTCCAAGCCTCATACCATATTCGATATTATTATAGTATCCTCCTTTACTGAGCTTCAAATCTCCAATAACAGGATCGTACTCTTTGTAATTGGCAATAGGAGGCACCTTACCAGTTTGAAGCGCCTTTAATAAAACAACATCTTCAATACCAGCGCCCATTGCATGACCTGTTAAACCTTTGGTGTTAGTAACTACAATGTCTTTATGCCTTTCTTTAAAATTTCTTCTTAATGATTCTGCCTCTACTGCGCCAATGCTCCCTCTAGGCGGGGTGTATGTCTCATGCGCCATATACACAAGTTTGTCAGCAATATCCTTTCTTTCAATATTCAGCAGTCTTTCCACCTTTGTCAGCAATCTATCCATAGCAAAGGATATATGATCCACATCAAGCCTTGTGGCATGGAAAGCGCTATTACAATAGTCCGTTGCAATAACCTCAGCGATGGGTTCCATTCCACGCATCTTCAAATCTGACTCAGCTTCAATTACAACTCCAACAGCGCCCATTCCTACAATCATACCATTTCTTCTTTTATCAAAGGGCAAAGCAGCTTTCCTATAATCTGCTTCAGTTGAATGAGCCCCTATTGCAATAAATCCGCTCAAAATCCATTCACGCAATCTCTCTGAACTAAGGGAATCTGAACCAACCACAATAACCCTTTTTGCCCTGCCGGTTCTTATCCAATCTTCTGCGACACCTATAGCAGCAGGAGTTGAGGAACAGGCAGTGTTTAACTGAATACTTGGGCCTCTTGCGCCAATATACTGAGCCAATTGAGAATGTCCCATTGCAAGAAACCTTAATAAAAGTTTTCTATTCAATTGGTATTCATCATCTTCACCAATATCTTCCGCAATATCGGAATAATTTTTAGTATACCAGTCTGTTAATTCTTCTCTATCCTTTTCGTCCTTAATTTTTTGAATGAATGATGGATATAGCTTTATCAACTCACTCTTTGATTTTTTACCATATTTATAAGAATAAAATTTTGACACCTCCTCTACAATAGAATCACCACCTGGTAAAGAAGATGCAAAAATAATCCCTGTGTCATCTTTCATATAATCTGGAAGTACCCAATTTAAGGGCAATACCCCACCTGTTGAGGTTTCCTTATAGATTCTTACTAGAGGAATTCCTGCGTCTCTAAGCGCTTCAATACCAGCTGCGATAGCAAGTTTGGATGAAATATCTAGACTATTAGCAAAGTCAGCATCTACACCAAATTCTTCAACTAAATCGAAATTGCCCATCATACCAGAAAGCTTTGGGGC
>JAXHTB010000267.1:0-5605 GCA_034190185.1 Spirochaetota bacterium
GATAAAGGTCTCTTCTTATGTGAAGATAGGTTCTCATATCTCTTTGGAGGAAGAAGGAATATACATAGGAAAAATCCGCATAAAGTTAACAATCCCATTGAGATAAAGGAGGCCTGTATATTATAACTATCCTTAATTACTCCACCGATTACAGGCCCCAGGCTTAAACCTCCATAGAGAGATATATTGAAAAGTCCCATAATAAATCCCTCCTTGCCAGGAGGTGTAATCTCACCTATATACGCCTGTGCTATAGGAAGGATCATAGCAGATCCTATTCCCTGAATGAAACGAGCGATAATAAGGGAGTTCACATCTGTTGAGAAAATGAATACAATTGAAACTAAAGCATAGATTATAAGTCCCAATGTTATATATGGCTTTCGTCCACTTATGTCAGATTTTCTACCGAAATATGGCAGGAAAAAGGATCTGGAAAGTGAAAATGATCCAAAAATAAGAGCAATATATATCCCGCTTGCGCCCATATCATGTGCGTACACTGGAAGAAGTGGTATCACAATCCCTACACCTAGGGTTGATACAAAAATTGAAAAAAATAATACTCCGAATATCTTTTTATTCATTAGTACATCAATCAACAGAGCTTTCCAGAATCACAGTATCTTCTACATTATCTATTTCCTTTAATAACAGCATAATGTTATCCTTAACATCGGTTTTAACATGAAAACCGCAATAATCAGGTTGTATTGGAAATTCTCTATTTCCTCTATCTATCAACGTGAAAAGTTTGATAGTACGTGGTCTGCCAAAGCTTGTTAAAGCATCTAAAGCTGCTTTTACAGTTCTTCCAGTAAAGATAACATCATCAACCAGAAGAATTTTTTTCTTTGTAATATTAAATTCTATCCTCGTCTCTTTTATTGCTGGTAATACTCCTCTTGTTGCAAGATCATCTCTATAAAAAGAGATATCAAGGATTCCGCTTTTTACTGAAATTCCGCACAATCCTTCAATATTCTTTTTAATCCTATTTGCAAGCTCTACACCTCTAGTTTGAACACCTACAATAGCAAATTCATTCATATCTTCAGAATCTTGATAGATTTTTTTTGAAATTTCGCGAATGATTTTATCAATGCCATTACTATTTACCAGAACTTCTCTTTTCATATTATTCAAACCACCTCTGCGTGATATTCCTGTATCGGTCTAATTGTTAAATTTGAATTCTGATTAATCTCTAATAGTCCCTGTACTGCAGCCTTTGCCGCAGAAATTGTTGTAATAATCGGAATATTATATCTAACTGCAGCTTGTCTTATAGAGTATGCATCATATCTTGGGATCTTACCAGTTGGTGTATTTATAATAAGATCGATTTCCATATTCTCAACAAGGTCAATAATATTTGGCCTTCCTTCACTAACCTTGTAAATCCTCTCACATTGAATACCGTGATCGACCAAGAAGGAAGTCGTTCCTTCAGTAGCCACAAGACGAAAACCATTTTCATATAATTGCCTTATCTCACTTAGTAGTTCTTCCTTTGATCTGCGGTTTATACTTAAAAATATTCCGCCCTTTAAAGGCAGCGGTTCTCCTGCAGCCATTTCAGCCTTATAATAAGTCTCCCCAAAACTTTTTGCTATTCCCATTACCTCGCCTGTTGATCTCATCTCTGGAGATAGAATAGTATCCACTCCCGGAAATTTTTTAAATGGCAGCACAGCCTCTTTTATACTTATAAAAGGGATTTCCTTCATTTTTGTCAGTCCATAATCCTTTAACTTATTGCCAAGCATTACTTTAACTGCTATTTTTGCAAGTGGGACACCAGTGGTTTTAGATACAAAGGGCACAGTCCTAGAAGCCCTAGGATTTACTTCCAACACATAGAGTTTATTTTCTTTTATAGCAAACTGAATATTGATAAGCCCCAGGACATTCAACTCTCTAGCAAGAGCCTCAGTAGAGAGAGAGATTTCATTTATCATATCCTGATGAATTGATATTGGGGGGATAATACAAGCTGAGTCGCCTGAGTGAACGCCCGCCTCTTCAATATGCTCCATAATAGCGCCAATATATACACTCTCGCCATCACAAATTGCATCAACATCAATTTCTACAGCATCCTCAAGAAACTTATCTACAAGAATAGGGTGTTCAGGTGTGAGCAGCACAGCCGAATTTATATACTCAATCAGGCTTTTATCATCATAAATAATAGACATTGCTCTCCCTCCTAGGACATATGAGGGTCTCACTAGAACAGGATATCCTATTCTGTTGGCGATTTCGATAGCATCCTCTTCCATGAATGCCATTCCATTGTCAGGTTGCAGCAGGTTCAATTTTTTTACAACTTCAGTAAATCTTTCCCTGTCCTCAGCCCTGTCTATTGAGTCAGGTGATGTCCCAAGTATATTTACATTATTTTTAGCTAAATCTGAAGCAAGTCTAAGTGGGGTTTGTCCACCAAACTGTACTATCACACCATCAGGTTCTTCTTTATTATATATATGCAGAATATCCTCAAGCGTAAGTGGTTCAAAATATAACCTGTCCGAGGTATCGTAATCCGTTGATACAGTCTCCGGATTAGAGTTAACCATGATAGACTCAACATTTTCATCTCTTAAAGCAAATGATGCATGGCAGCAGCAATAATCAAACTCGATTCCCTGGCCTATTCTGTTTGGCCCTCCACCAAGTATCATAATTTTTTTATTGTTTGATTTTCTCGATTCATCCTCTTCACCATAAGACGAGTAATAATATGGAGTAAATGCTTCAAACTCGGCTCCGCATGTATCCACTAGATTATAAACTGGAACTATTTTATTTTGCATTCTAAAATCACGAATCTCCTTCTCCTTTGCCTTTAGTGTTATTGAATATTCCTTCTGCCTCGATATCCCCTTTTCAAAAAGTTCACTTAGCATTTTATGATTTATTAAGTATCCAAGTTGTCTATCAGAGAATCCTAATTTCTTCATTCTTAGAATATTATCTTTATTAAGACTGTTTTTATTATAATCCTCAATGAAATCAGTTTCAGAATTAACTATCTCAAGAAGTTGTTCTATAAACCATGAGTCGATATTTGTAATGCTAGTTATTTTATCAACATCCCATCCTGTCTTTAGAGCCTTATATATATAGAAGATCCGGTCTTCTCTTGGATTTATGAGACCTCTAGCAATATGATCTCTTTGAAGATTGTCCGGCAGTCCCTTAAGTTCTTTTTCCAAAACCATATTACCGTCAGAGCCAAATCCGAACCTTTCAATTTCAAGTGATCTTAGAGCTTTTTGAAGGGACTCTTTAAATGTCCTCCCCAATGACATGGCTTCACCTACAGATTTCATCTGAACTCCAAGTTTTGTATCTGCTCCTTCAAATTTCTCAAATGCCCATCTCGGCGTTTTAATAACTACATAATCGATAGTAGGTTCAAAGCAAGCTGGTGTTTCTCTAGTTATATCATTAGGAATCTCATCAAGGGTCAGCCCTATAGCAAGTTTAGCTGCGATCTTAGCAATTGGAAATCCAGTTGCTTTTGAGGCAAGCGCAGAAGATCTTGAAACCCTGGGGTTCATCTCAATTACCATTACCTTACCATTTTCAGGATTTACTGCAAACTGGATGTTTGAACCGCCTGTCTCTACACCTATCTCTCTTATTATTTTAATAGCCATGTCGCGAAGATTTTGATATTCTTTATCTGTTAAGGTCTGTTGAGGTGCAACAGTAATAGAATCCCCTGTATGAATTCCCATTGGATCAAGATTTTCAATCGAACAGATAATTACAACATTATCATTAGTATCTCTCATTACCTCTAACTCAAATTCTTTCCATCCAATAACTGATTCTTCAAGCAGCACCTGACCAATTGGCGATTCATCTAATCCCTTTCTTACTAAATCAATAAATTCTTCTTTATTATATACAATATTACCTCCACTGCCTCCAAGTGTATATGCAGGCCTTATAATAATTGGAAGTTTTATCCTTTCAAGAACTTGCATAGCCTCCTTTTCAGACGATGCAAGTCCCGAATCAGGGACTAACAATCCGATATTTATCATCGATTCTTTGAAAAGCTCCCTGTTTTCGGCCTTCTCTATTGAGTCAATATTAGCTCCAATTAACTCAATACTATATTTCTCAAAAACCCCCATACTTTTAAGTTGTAAAACAATATTAAGCGCAGTCTGCCCTCCAACAGTTGGAAGTATTGCATCAGGATTTTCCAGTTGAATAATTTTTTCAACAATTTCAGGTGTTATTGGTTCAATATATGTCCTATCTGCAAGTTCTGGATCTGTCATTATTGTTGCAGGATTTGAATTAATTAATATTACGTAATAACCTTCTTCTTTTAATGCTTTACAAGCCTGTGATCCTGAATAATCAAATTCGCATGCCTGTCCAATTACGATTGGACCAGAACCAATTATTAATATCTTTTTAATATCTTCCCTTTTGGGCATAAGTTACCTCTTGTTAAATATGTTACACAAACATTTATAGATGTTCTTGCTATTATGATTAGGATAAATACGGTAATAACTTAATAGGTAGTAATATTCTATGTCATAAAATTATATCATTGTCAGCCTGCATTCTAAAAAATAAGATTTATCAACTTATTGATAATTGACCATCAATAATTAGGAGAGTATAATCTTTCCCATTATTTAGAATGCAGTTAAAGCAGCTCTGATAAAGCTTGTAATTGGAGCCTGTTCTCTTGAGTCTTCAATTGTATCTCTAATCTCTTGAATAAGGCTGTCAGTATCCTGATGTACAGAGTTGTCATTTACAAGCTTACCCAAGGTTCCTTTGCTTGAATTGATTTTGGCTGTAATCTCTTTTATATTATTGATGCTTTTATAGATATTTTCTCTATTTTCTCCGATAAATTCAGCAATCAGTCCAACGATATCTTGTGTTGAGTCTCCTTGCAAATTTTCTAAAATATTTACTTTATCATATCTTTTATTACCTTTATATCTGCTGCCTGGGTTAATAGAGATATATCTCCCTCCAAGCGCTGTTTCATTCTTTATCTTTATCTTATAGTTTTCGTAAAGATTAAATCGATTATACATCTTCAGATTTACGTACACAGCATTCTGTTCCAGTTGTAAATTTTCAACAATACCAGAAAGTACACCATTAACCTTTACCTTATCATTCGGCCCAAGTCCATCAACATTTGGGAATATAACACTTATAGAATAATAATTACGAGATTCAAAAATATCACCACTCATGATTATTGTATAATATCCCAATATTACAACAGCAATGAAGAATATAATTCCGACCATAATTTCATTTTTAATATTCATAATAACTCCTCCTTATTATTATAAAATCCCTATTTTATCTGTTTATCTATTAGTATAAGACTATGATCATGATATAGGGAAGGAGGTCATAATACCTCTTATTACTCTTAATATTATAACATAAAGATAATCATATTGAAGTAAAATCAATAATTAATATCAAAATATAGCAAAAAATTAGGGAATGTCAATAAACAAATAAGCTTTATTTATCTGTTATCAATAAAAATCTATATACGAGCTTATTTCCTAGCCATTATTAAATCAGATCCTGA
>JAXHTB010000268.1:0-5604 GCA_034190185.1 Spirochaetota bacterium
TGGATATGATATTATTTATCTATAACCAACTACCATAAAAGATCATATCCATGTTCTCTTAATGATATAAGGCGCTTGAGGGGGAAACATCTCCCTCAGCGCCTCGGATAAAAATTATCTGTAAACGCAATTCCCACGCCGGCCAAATTTTCCGGATCTTTTCCCATAAAGGTTAAAATTTTTCTTCTGTGAATCTGTAAGGATGCTTTCTATCTCCTTCCTGTGTTCAGCCCTGATCTCAGTCAGTTTTTCTGAATTTCCTCGATTCTCAAAATAGAATTCCCTGTACTTAGTATTAATCTCAAAAATTGCTTTAACCTGATCTTCTGTAAGATTAAGATCTCTTTTCATCTTCTCCAGTCTTCCAAGACCGCCCATATCGCCATATCCTCGGTTATGCCCTCGTCCGTATCCGTTATTACAGGCAAATTTGTTACCCCAGCCCTGCGAATACACCTCGGTAAAAGCGAATGAAACGATTGCGGCTACAATCAAAGGTAAAATAACCTTTTTCATTTTTCTGTCCTCCTTTTTAGTTTTGTAGATTTGACCCCTCTTCTTGTTATATGGTTCCAAAAGAGCTGCGAAATTTTATTACTTTATAAATTGATAACTTAAGTAGGATATGTTCTGCTAGTTATTTATGAATAAACGAAATAAATATTAACCTAATTCCTTCTTGACAGACTTAATAATTATAAAGTATTATAAATAATAAAAGGTATTTCATTGTATCTCTATTTAGATTGATTTTTCAATATTAATTTATTACTTAATATAAGGTTATTGAGACCTAGCGCTATACGCCTCAATACACCTTTAAATTCCTAAATCTTCCATACATAGAGCCAAAGAAAGCGCCTTTAATAAATGTAAAACATAGACGGCGGTAGAAACTCGAGAGTCTGCCTTGCATCCTTCAGCGCCAGATACGTTTATCTTGAATTTTCTAATTCATTGAATAGAGAAAATAAAAAGATTAATTATGATTAAATATGCATATAAAAGATATAATATTCCAAATCACAAATAAGCGAACAAGAAAAATATTTCTTATTGCCATATTATGTTTTTTTATTGCAGGTTGGTTTCTTATAGACCTTAGCAGGGATATGGCGCTAAAAAATATTGAAATTCAATTAGAAAGTCGTTTGGAGATAACTTCTTCATTAATTTCTGAAGTAATTTCCAAACCCCAAAGGCTAGCAAAATTATTAGCTAGTGAAGATGAGATAATATACGCGCTCAGATTTCCTTATAATTCAGAAGCAATAAGAAAAGCGAATCAAAAATTAGAATATTTCAAGCAAATATCTGATGTAGACTTTGCTGTCCTTTGGACAAATACCGGGTTAGGAATTGCAGGGAATAAAAGTATTCAAAAATATCGTGTAGCAGATTATTCTTCAAGTTATATGTTTCAAAAATCGTTAAAAGGAGAACAACACCAGTATTTTGAATTTGGACCAATTACAAAGGAAAGAGGATTTTACGGCGCCTGTCCTGTTTTGTGGAATAATAAAGTAATTGGGATAATAACAGTTAAGATATCTTTGCTTGAAGAACAGTTCCATATGAACAAGCATAATCATATTTATTTAATCAGCCCAGATGGAGTTATTTTCCTTTCGAGCCAAAAAGAATGGCTTTATAAATTTATATATCCTGCAAGCATAGAAACACGAATGAAGATTAAAAAAAATCTTCAATTCGGGAATCACTCTTTTGAGCCTCTTGAGCTTCTATGGGATGAAGTGAACCACTCTGTTACTTATAAAAATCAAAGCTTTCTTTTTAAAAAAACTGATATTGGCGAAGGCGCTTGGCATTTGGTAATATTTATTAAAGATAAACTTATAAAACAGTATCAATGGATTATGGCCTCTATAGTTATAGGGATCTTTATTATTTCAATGCTTGTATTTCTATTTTTTGAAAATATACAAAGAACTGCTAAAACTTTAGCAAAGAACAATATACAACTTGAGGAAAAGGTCTCAGAGAGAACAAAGCAATTACATAAATCTAATACAGAACTTCGGAAAAAAGAACAGCATTTAGCTATCACACTGAACAGCATAGGAGATGCTGTAATTACTACTGATAAAGAAGGACATGTAACACTAATGAATTTTGTTGCAGAGAAGCTAACAGGATGGATGTTAAGCGAGGCAAAAGGGGAACATCTTTCAAAGGTCTTTAAAATAGTAAATGCCAAAACAAGAGATACAATAGAAGATCCAGTCGAAATGGTGATAAACCAGGGCAGTATCGTTGGACCTGCCATCGATACGCTCCTGATCTCACGGGATGGCTTAGAGTATCAGATTGCAGACAGAAAGGCTCCGATCCTTGAAGATGATGGTTCTATTGTGGGTGTTGTGCTTGTGTTCAGTGACCTGACAGAAGAATACAGAATTCAGAAGTCCCTGATAGAGAGAGAGGAGCGTTTCAAGGAACTTACAGATCTATTGCCGCAGACTATCTTTGAAGCGGATAATGATTACAATCTCACATTTATCAATCGCAAAGGCATAGAGACCTTTGGATATTGCTGGAACGATATAGACAATGGTTTGAATTTAGATAAATTATTTTTTTATGAAAGTAGTAAAGCAACTAATAGATATAAGGTGGGAATCGAATTACAAGGATTCGAGGGAAGGAACGAATACATAGCGATCAGGAAGGACGGCACTAAATTTCCTGTAGCTGTATATTCAAGTTCAATCATCCATGAAACCAGCCCATCAGGCATTAGAGGAATTATAATTGATATAACAGATCGAGTAAAGGCTGAGAATGAGCTTCGGGAGAGTGAGGAACGTTTTCGCGCATTATCCAACGCCTCTTGGGAAGGGGTTATGGTCCACCATAAGGGAGTCCTTTTAACAGCCAACGACAATTTTTTTGACCTCTTTCAGCACACTCCTGATGAATGGATAGGGAAATATATCTTTGATGACGTATTCACTCCGGAAGATATTCAGATGATGAATGAAAAAATAGAAAGTAATCCTGAAGAGCCTTATGAGGTAATGGCGCGAAAAGCAGATGGCACAGATTTTTTGTTATCAGTTCGAGCTAAAAACGCAATGTATCATGGTCAAAAAGTTAGAGTGGCCTCTGTTAGAGATATTACTAAAATGCAAGAAGCAGAGGAGGAGAAGAAAGCTCTCGAGTTAAAACTCTCAAGGGCTAAAAAGATGGAGGCAATAGGGCTTCTTGCAGGGGGAGTTGCGCACGATCTTAATAATATACTCTCCGGAATTGTAAGCTATCCTGAGTTACTCTTAATGGATGATTCTTTAAGCGAAAGCGTTAGAGAGGGCATTGAGACAATCAGAGAATCGGGACTAAGGGCTGTAGCTGTTGTTAGCGATCTTATTACTGTTGCAAGGGGTGTTACAATTGTCAAAGAACCTGTTAATTTGAATGATATAATAAAGGAATACCTGAAATCCCCTGAATTTTTGAAAATCAAACAGCTTTTCCCTAATGTTACTTTCAATGTAAACCTTGCGACTGAACTACTTAACATTGATGGTTCAGCTATTCATATAAAGAAAACTATAATGAACCTTGTTCTAAATGCGGCTGAAGCCATAATTGATGAAGGTATTGTTAATATATCAACAATCAACAGATACGTTGATAGACCTATAAAGGGTTATGATAAAGTTAATATTGGTGAATATGCAGTAATAGAGGTATCAAATAGCGGCCCTAACATTTCAAAGGAAGATATTGAGAGAATATTTGAACCATTTTATACAAAAAAAGTAATGGGCAGAAGCGGCACAGGTCTTGGGCTTACCATTGTTTGGAATACTATGGTTGATCATAATGGGTATATTGATATAACTAGTGATGAAGCATGGACAACCTTTAAGCTGTATTTTTCTGTCACCAGAGAAGAGATATTGGAAAAAGATGCAATTGTATCTATTGAAAACTATAAAGGAGGTGGAGAAAAGGTATTGGTTGTTGATGACGAAGAGGTGCAGAGAGATATTGCCTGTAATATGCTTTCTGTTTTGGGCTACTCAGCCTCCGCTGTTTCTAGTGGCGAAGAGGCAGTTGCTTATCTACTTAATCATAAAGTAGATCTGATTGTACTCGATATGATTATGGTACCTGGTATAAACGGCAAAGAAACTTATGAGAGGATAATAAAGATCCATCCTGGACAAAAAGCAGTCATTACAAGCGGTTACTCTAAGACAGAGGAAGTAAAGAAGGCTCAAAGACTTGGAGCTGGGGAATATATTAAAAAGCCCTATTCTTTGGAGAAGATAGCGAAAGCTGTCAAGGAAGCACTAACAAATAATTAAAGATAAAATCTGGATCAAAAGAGTAAATCTTTTTGTTTTTTTATGTGAATGAATTATCAATGCAACAATTTTCTGATTATGGTGATGTTGTGAAATAGACCGCTGTTTCATTAACTATATTACTTTGAAAATCTTCTATACTGTTCCCCACAGATATTGTGATCCTGTACTGTCTTCCATATACTAGATTGTCTAATGGATACAGATGAAATGTTTTAAAATCGTAATCACTAGTATCAAACTCTATTCTAGTTGACATAAATAACGATTCAGTAATATTTTCTAATGTAATAGTAGCAATATTTACAGTCGGCGGATAGATCATAGGAATACAATTATCTGAGAAAATGATCTCAATATATCCTCCTGGAGAAAGAGTTGGATCTACATTAGTTTCTCCATCAGAAGGACTTGTATATAATATAACAGGTGGTTGTGTATCTGTAACACCAGCAGAGCCCGTTCTAAATATATATTTTACATACTCAGGATTTACTGGACTTAATGTCGAGGCAGGTGGTTCAATAAGGTTATCAAAATTGAGCGATCGATCAGGCGCATCATTTATATGTGCATATTTATAAATCCGAAGAGAATAGATGCTGTTCGGCTTAAATTCACCGGAGCTTTTTGTTATAACAAACTGCTTGGATGATGTTGAATCAGGAGAAACCGATGTAGCAATAAGAGATGAATCCTCATATAATAAAAATGAAAGAGGCATCTCATCATTATCGTTCTCCATTTCATGTGAAAACACAACTACAATATCAGCAGCCAAATAATTGATATCGGTGGGATACGATTGAGGTATATCAAGCGTTTGCAAAGTGCCAGGATAAACCAACTGAATACTTGGATAGAGTGTACCGATATCATCAGTATCCGATGATGCTGTAATAGGGCTTTGTGTAATAACCGGAGCGACATCAGCGCACTTAATAATTGCAAGCAAAAATATACTAATATAAATACTAAGCAATCGAATACAGGGATATGCAGTTGAAAGTATATATGAATATTTCATCTAGTTTCTCTTGAAAAAGCCTATAGTTGTTTTACTCAGTGGAATAGTAGTCTTCACGGTCTCTTTTTTAATCCCAACTCCTATTGTACAGGAAGTAAGTCCTTTATACTTCATTTACTTAACCTTCTTTTTTTAAAGCAGATGGAGTTAAGCTGACCATAAATTCCATAAAAATTCTGGGTAAAAAAAGTTCATTTTATCTTAAAATAAAAATTTATAACTTCAACTTTAGTAATAATGAAA
>JAXHTB010000269.1:0-5602 GCA_034190185.1 Spirochaetota bacterium
GAGTCATGCGATATAAGCCTCATTAAAAAGGAGACAGGTATGAAAAACAAATAAAGCGAGAAAGAAGTTCAATGGCAAGATCACATTAAATAATGGAGTAGAAGCGAATTAAGCCATGTAGAATATTGCAGAGAGCATAATTTAATCCCCAGACAATCTATGACACTATTTGTCATAACCATGATGCTATATTTCAAATAGAATTTCTGCATAATCTCTCAAATTAGTTTTAATTAGCTTGATTTTTAAAAGACCTCCTATTGTTATTCCTATTAATTATTAATTAATTTAATAATTTTAAGGATCGCATTATGAAAATAGATATTGCAAGGCATTCGGGTTTCTGCATGGGAGTAAGGAATGCTGTAATTAAAGCTGTAGATATAATTAATAATTCACCTGAAGAGATTTACATAGATGGCCCTCTCATTCACAACCCCCAGACTGTAGAAATCTTAAAAAATCGCGGCCTGGTCTTATTAGAAAACCCTGAAGATATTGATAACAGAATAATTGCAGTCCGCGCACATGGGATTACAAAACAACGCCTTGATGATATCAATAAAAGATCAAAGAGTTTTATAAACCTTACATGCAAAAAGGTGGCATACGTTCAGGGCATTGTTAAGAAGTTTTCATTAAAGGGGTATCATATATTAATACTAGGCGATGATAATCATGCTGAGGTATTGAGTATTAAGAGTCATGCATCCAACGGCGTAACAGTATTATCATCACTGGAGACAATTGACAACATCCCTCCAGCGAATAAATATCTTTTGGTGGCCCAGACAACGCTTGATATAAACTATTTTAACAAGGCAGTTGATAAATTAAAAAAACAGATAGAGAATATTGAAATAATCAATACAATATGCTCTGCCACAAGAGACAGGCAGAACGATCTGCATAAAGCAATACAGAAAGGTGTTGATTCAATAGTGGTTGTTGGCGGCAGAAATTCTGCAAACACAAAACGACTAGCAGAGATAGGACGGCAAAATAATATAAGGGTATATCATATTGAGACAGAAAAAGAATTAAACCCTGAGGATTTTAGTAGCGTTAAACATCTTCTCA
Source organism: Spirochaetota bacterium (assembly GCA_034190185.1). GTDB lineage: Bacteria > Spirochaetota > UBA4802 > UBA4802 > JAFGDQ01 > JAXHTB01. Next base: position 1,081 of record JAXHTB010000269.1, read on the forward strand.
TCACAGCCGGGACATCTACTCCTGCCTGGATCATAAATAATTGTTTAGAGAAATTGTATGAAATAAAATACCGCACAATCTCTAAATTACTTAGCATACTCAAATCATTTATTGAATTTATTATAAGAACAAATATTTTTTCAGCTTTGATGAGCATATTCTTTACAGCAGCCATAAGTAGATGCAGTATACTTGACTGCAAAAAACCATCCCTTATTCTAAGCGTTTCGTTTATATTTTTGATGTATTCAGTAAATAATTTCTTTCAATCAAAAATCATTATGCTGAGCAATCCGTTTAAATTTGATTTATATAATCGCTCTAAGGTTATACTATCTTTCTTGACAGTATTATCCTTTGGGGTATTTATTTATTCCAGTTTTTTAACAGATATCCATATACAAATCCTTTATATATTTTCTCTTGTATTTGGAATATTATATGCCCTTCCGTGGATAAAAAAATTGGTAGGTCTAATAGATATAAGACTATTACATATTTTATTTAATGCGAAATCCCTAATCTCATCACTCGGCTGGTCAGTTGTAATTCTATTTATACCTTACATATCCGAACCATATGAAATAAATATATTCCTGCCGTTATTTGTAATCTGTTCATCAATTATTATTGTCCGAAATGTACTGCTCGATCTTGTCGGCTATCATGGAGATTTACTGTTGGGTGTGGAGACGATTCCTACGGTTTTTGGAATAAAATTTACAAAATCTATTTTTATAACTCTTAGTGTTCTTTTTACAGCATCAATTGTTTACAACACTTATTCAGTCAGTTTTTTTAACCTTTTGTATTTATTAAACATGATCTATTACTACTGGATTTATAATAAAATAAAGCATAACGAATTTTATTACAGGCTAAAATTTGAAGTCTTAATAGATCTAAACTTTATATTCTTTGCAGTATTCAATTTTTTTAATGTTTTATGCAGGATTTAAATTATTCCTGCGACAATGAGAATTCTAAGTATTAAAAAATAACATAACTGTAAAACAAGGTAAAACATTGCTAATCTATTCTTTATGTTAAGCTTAAAAATAACAAAAAAAACTGCACTAACTAATGATATTAACACCCAGGATATATAATTTTTTAATGGTATATCACCGCCCTCCCAGCTCCAATAACCGAGTTTTATTGCTGCAGGCTCCATAATGTAGTCAAATAACACTGGGACTATTACTGCTAATATAATAAATTTATGTTTTTTTTCAGTGATTAATTGCGAGAATGAGAAACTTCCAATGATTACCAAAATCCAGTTAAATGCTATAATAATGGGCACTCCAAATATTTTTGCTCCCAAAACCCAACCATAACTGTAATAACCAAATATATAACCATAATTTACGCCCACACATTCAGCTATGAAGGTAAAGACTCCAATCACAAAAAAATATAGTAATTCTTTATATTGCTTATTTAAAATCAGCGAAAGGATTACAAAAGATCCGGAAAAAAGAAGCGCATAAGGAGTTATATTTAGCATGATGGGCAGAGTCTGGGGGACTGCATGCCCCAAAGCTCCAATACAGAAAAAAATTATTAAAAACTTATACGGATTTATATTTTGGATAAACTTCTCCCTTTCCATATCAACTTTCCTTTTTTTGATTTATAAACAGATTGAATGCCTATGTTTGCCATTATCAGCATCTGAACTGGATGCAGAAGAAGATTGACTATAAGATTCTGTTTGCTTAATAATGAAACAAATAGTCGCTGAAGCAGTATAACTGCTATGTGAATAGTAAAGATGGGATAGTAGATTACCAGCAAAAAGGGCAGAGTGTACGAAACAAATAAAAATAAAATTATTATAATAAATACAAGACTTCTGGTATTAAAACCAGGATAAAAATTTTTACTAAAACCCAATCTTGCTTCATCATAGGAATTATACATCTTACATGAAATAACTCGACTATCTAATGCGGTCATCATTTTAAATTTATTTTTTTTTATCCTTCGTGCAAGCTCCATATCATCAACTATCTTGTCGGCAATTTCCAGGTGACCTCCGATAGAGTCATAGGCCTTTTTAGTGAAAACCATAAATTGCCCATTTGCTGCAGCAAGGGACTCTCTAGAAGATATGTAAACCATACGCAAAGGCAGTAAAGACAACAAAATCCAATTCATTAAAGGGACAACCAGTTTCTCTCCAAAGGAATCTATTATCTGGCCGGGGAAAACGCTTAATAGACTCAGTGAATATTTTTTTAAATAGCAGAGGCTGGTTGAAACAGCATAAGGAGATAACCTACAGTCAGCATCGACAAAAATTATTATCTCCCCTTCGGCAATCTTTGAAAGCTGATGACATGCCCAGTTTTTCCCTGTCCATCCAGGAGGCAGCGGTTTTCCGTTAATGACCTTAATCCTTTTGTTTTTATTTGCGTATCTCAAGGCTGCATCAAGGGTTTTATCCTGTGAACCGTCATCAAGCAGAATAACTTCAAATTTTTTATAATCCTGGTTGAGGATTGACTCCATTAGGTGGGGAATTTTATGCTCTTCATTTCGAGCAGGTACACAGATGGATACAAGCCGGTCATCATCACTTGATGCCCGTTCCAGACGCGGAGCAGATAATAAATTACTGATTGTTACAAGAGTAGTTAAAAGCAAAAATGGTGATATTATATAGAAAAAAATGAGAACAATTATTTCCATTTAAATAAGTCTTTCCTGTAATTTCTTTCTAATGAAGCCTGATCAACTTTTTTGATGTTATCAATGAAAACCTTTTTATATTGCGAGAAACTCTCTGTGAGTGCTGTAGAAGAAAACAACCTGGAAAAACGAGAATAGACTTCGGGTTTTCTTTGATTATAAAAACTGATCTTGCATGCAAAAGGTATTATGCTGAAAGGGACACGGCTAATCTCGGAAACGAATTTCACACCTTTTTTTATCGTGACAGGATACTTGCCGGATGGCTCAAGAATGCCCTGCGGATACATCACAACAATATTGTTAGGATTTGATAAAAGTTCAGCTGTATACTCAAGACTTTCTATAATATCTTTTCTGCTTTCTGGATTTATTGAGTATGCACCAACCTTAGAAAAATAAGGATACTGTTTAAGTTGTTCTTCCAGCATCATAATATAAAAATATCGTTTAAAGTAAAGTCTATTAATATAATCTATAAAAAAACCATCCCACCAGCTAATATGGTTTGGAGTAACTAACAAGGCTTTGTCAGGATTTATATCTGTGACTTCATTGACAATAAAAAAATGAGAAAAATCTTTTTTTAATATTCTGTTAAGATAGATCGATATTATGGCACGGGCATATTTATTATGATTAGCCTTGATCATCTGTTTATGGCCTCATATTTTTCAATTGCCCGCGCTGCCAGAATTCCAGACATTAAGACAAGGGGTATCCCGCCTCCGGGATGTACACTCCCCCCGCAGAAATAGAGGCCCTTATACTTTTTTGAGCGGTTGCTCTGCCGTAAAAAAGCAGCACTCCTATTGTTTGATGAAATACCGTAGATGCTGCCGCGATAGCTTCCGGTATCCGTCTCAATATCCTTAGGGGTTAAAACTGATTCACAAACAATTTTTTTTTCAATATCTATATTCAGCATTCTCATGATCTTTGCATTTATATTTTTTCTAATTTCAGATTTTAACCTATGCCAATCATGGTTATTATGGTATGAGGTATTGATCATGACAAACCAATTTTCATGACCATTTGGTGCATGCGTTTTATTATATTTGGAGGATATATATATATATATAGTTGGATCAGCAGAGAAGCATTTATTGTTGAATATGTCATTAAATTCTCTTTCATAATCGCTGCTGAACAATATATTATGTATATCTAAAAAATCATGAATACAATCAATCCCCCAATAAAATACCATCGCCGATGAAGAAGGTTCTTGTCTTATATATTTCTTGGCAGATCGGGAACTGGTGTCTTTAAGAAGTTTAGTGTAAGTATAATAGGCATCAGAATTAGAAATAACTATATCGTACGATAATTTTTCATTTCCTATCTGGATTCCATTAATTCTGTTGTTTTTATGGATTATTGAATCGACTCTTTTATTGGTAAATATGTTAACTCCTAAATCTCTGCACAACCGGCCTAGCGCCTGCGGGATTGAAGAAATACCCTGTTCAACTATATAGCTTCCCATATTGTATTCAACATGAGGGATGATATTGAGAGTTGCTGGAGCCTTGTAAGGATTTGATCCATTATAGGTAGCATATCGGTCGAAGAGCTGTATTATTTTTTTGTCATTGAAAAATGAAGAAATTGCGTTGTGCATTGTTCTAAACGAATCTATCTTTGAAATATTAAAAAGTGTTTTTATTGCGGTCGGCTGGAAGAAGGTTGAAAGTTCATGAAAGTCATTGAAAATAAAGATATCCTTACTTAAATCATAAATAATACTGCAGTAATCAAGATATTTTTGTATAGAATCAGCTGATTCACCGGTTTTAGATTCAGCTTCGGAGGAAAAAAC
>JAXHTB010000027.1:0-18879 GCA_034190185.1 Spirochaetota bacterium
TACTGGTCCACTTGGACAGGGATTCGCTAATGCCGTTGGTATGGCTTTTGCAAGTAAGATGTTTGCAAAGGAATTTAATAATGCGAAAAACAGCATCATTGACCACTATATTTATGCGATACTTAGTGACGGCGATTTGATGGAGGGGATTTCCTCTGAAGCAGCCTCATTTGCCGGACATATCGGTCTTGGCAATATCATATATATCTATGACGACAATCGTATCACCATTGAAGGAAGTACAGATGCAGCATTCTCTGAAGATGTACAGTCTAGATTTGCATCTTATAACTGGCATGTGCAGAAGATTGATGGACATAATTTTTATGAGATTGAAGAAGCAATAGTAAATGCACAGAAGGAAGAAAATAAACCCTCTATTATTATTGCTCGAACAAGAATAGCAAAGGGAAGCCCTAATAAAGAAGGAAGTGAACATTCACATGGTTCTCCTCTGGGTGTTGAAGAGATTAAACAGGCAAAGATGAATATCGGATGTGATCCTGATTTACACTTCTTTGTTCCGCAGAGGGTTTATGATATTATGGCAGAAAGAGGAAGAGAGCTTGCAGATAAGCATAATGAATGGAATAGAAGATTCAAGGATCAGATTAAGGGAGAATTGAAAAAAAAATGGGACACATTTTTTAATCTGCCGGATATTCTATCTCTAAAAGATGATCTTCCTGTTTTCGAAACAGGAAAGGCTGTAGCAACAAGAAGCGCCAGTGGAAAAGTACTGGAGGCCTTATTCGGAAAACTTCCGAATATTATAGGCGGTTCTGCTGATCTTGCTCCAAGCAATAAGTCATTTGTTTCCGGTTATGAAGAGACAGGAAGAGGGAGCATCGGCAGAAATATCCATTTCGGAATTAGAGAACATGCTATGGGAGCGATACAGAATGGGATTTCCAGTTATGGTGGATTTTTGCCATACTCTGCAACCTTTCTCGCGTTTGCAGATTATATGCGTCCAGCTATAAGATTAGCTTCCATGAGTGGTCTGCATACTGTTTACTTATTTACACACGATTCCATCTTTGTCGGAGAAGACGGTCCAACACATCAACCGATTGAACATATCGCATCACTCAGGGCTATCCCAAAGCTTACTGTAATCCGGCCTGCTGATGCAGAAGAGACCAGAGAGGCATGGCTCTCTGCTATTGATAACAGATTCGGTCCAACTGCGCTTATTCTAACAAGGCATGATATTCCTGTAATTGAAAGGAAGTTCGGAAAAGCACAGAATCTGAATAAGGGAGCGTATATAATATGGGATGCTGATTCAGATCCTGATATACTTCTGATTGCCACAGGTTCAGAGGTTCACATCTCGATTGAGGCTGCTAAAAAATTGAAAGATAAGGGGATAAACGCAAGAGTAATTTCATTTCCATCTTGGGAACTTTTTGAAAAACAATCAGAGGATTATAAAAAAATGATATTCCCTGAGGCAGTCAATAAAAGGATCGTTATTGAAGCTGGGATAAAGATGGGATGGGAAAAGTATGCAGGCATTGATGGTTTATATATTACTATTGATCAGTTCGGCGCTTCAGCTCCGTATAAGGTACTGGCAGAGAGATTCGGTTTTACAGAAGAGAATATTTTAGCAAAAGTAATTGAGTATTTTAAGCAATAGAAGAATATCTTCAGCAGATCTGATTTACAATATAATATAAAGGATGGGGGAATAGATATGCAAGGGGAAAAGGCAGATACTAAGTTATCCTCAAACATATTAAGGGGTATTATATTCAATAGATCTATACCGGTATATTCAAGGATAGCGGGTTTTGCGTTTAGAAAAATTGAATTTGATAATGAGAGCCTGCAAACATTAGAGAAATATTCAAAGAATGACGCAAAAGTATTTATATCATTTCATTCAAAAAGGATTGCTGTTCTTATATTATATAAATTACTTAAAAGAAATCGTTTAGATAACATTTTTTTCGTTTCCGGATGCAGCTCCTTTTTATTGCAATCTTTGGGGCATATTTTAAAAAGGATAACCAGAAAATTTACTGAATCTATATTAAGAAAGAATAAAGAATGTCTAACAGAAGCTAAATACATTGAGGAATCAGTTAAGAATAAGAATACCATACTGATATCTCCATTTTCAAAGAAATTTTTTCGCAATGGGCATACTCAATTTAAGAACAATTCTATTGAATCACTCATAGATCTGCAGAGAAGGGTTGATTCTCCAATCTATCTTTTCCCTCAAATAATTTTTTGGAATATGAATCCTGAACGAAGCAGGACTATTACAGCTTCTAAGGCAACAGGTAACAGAGGGATATTATCTGCGTTATATACAGTTATAAAGAGTTGCACCTCTGCTTTCGTTAGGGTTTCTGAACCGATAAATTTGAAGGAGCATATAGAAAAATCAGGTGGTATCAATACTGATGATATCGCTGCTGAGATCTTAGATAAAATGTTGGAAATATATAACCATGAAAAGAGGTCTGTTCTTGGTCCTTTAATTGACTCGCAAAAAAAGTTGATGCAAAAGGTAGTATTCAATAATTCTGTGCAGGATGAAATAAAAAAAATATCAGAAAAATCAGATGTTTCTGTCAAGAGACTTCAAAAGGATGCTAAAGGATATTTTAAGGAAATTGAGAATAAATTTTCAATATCCTTTATAAAATTTTTTATTGTAGTTTTGGATTATATTTTTAAAAAGTTGTTTAGCGGTATTTCATATGATCCAAAATCGATAAAAAGATTGAGGGAATCAATGAAGAAGGGATCTTTAGTAATTGTACCGTCTCACAGAAGTCATATGGATTATCTGATTCTATCCTATGTCTTGTTTAAAAACAGACATACAATGCCTCTTATTGCTGCAGGGGATAATTTATCCTTTTTCCCAATGGGTTTTCTGTTCAGAAACTCAGGAGCTTTTTTTATGAGAAGATCATTCAGAGGATTGAGCTTGTACCCAGCAGTATTTAAGCAATATCTTAAAACGATTCTATCTGAGGGTTATCTATTAGAGTTTTTTATTGAAGGTGGAAGAACAAGGACAGGTAAGCTGCTCTATCCAAAATCGGGTTTATTAAACTATCTTATTGAATCAGTAGAGGATGATCTGAGTAGAGATATACTTTTTGTACCAACATCTATCAGCTATGATAGGATACTTGAGGAGACATCGTATCTCCAGGAAGTTAAGGGTGGCGAGAAGGAGAAGGAATCCTTTACAGCACTTCTGGAGACCAGAAAATTCTTAAAAAGAAATCACGGCAGTGTTTACTTAAATTTTAATGAGCCATTTTCATTAAAAGAAATGCTTGATCAGCTAGATAGTGAGAACAATTCTACAGATATTATTGCTGAGAATATTATTACAAAAATTAGCGAGGTTGTTGCTGTAACACCATTTGCGCTTGCTTCAACTGTTATGTTGGTCTTATCTGTCAAAGGTTTTTCAAAAAGGATTTTTTTGGATAAAGTAGAAAAGCTTTATCAGTATTTTATCTTTTCCAATGCTTGTATAGCAGATTCTATTAAGTATGAGTCTGATGTTAAAAAGGCTGTTGAAGGTGTAATTCAGTCATGTTTAGATGATTCCATAATTAATAAAATGCAGGTTCAGGACAGAAGGAGAACAGTTACAATCGATGATTTCTATATCCTTTATGAAGAGGAAAGAGTGCGTATATCCTTTTACAAAAATTGCATTATTTATCATTTGCTGCCCTTAGTATTTATATGTAATGCAATTTTAGAACTTAATAAATTTGGAAAAATTAGCATAGGATCAATACAAACCGAATACGATTCCATTCGGGATATATTTTCTCGTGAGTTTTTATCTTCGAATAATATAAAGGATATAAAAGACAAGCAGAATATGGTGTACAAATTTTTATTGAATAAGTCTATTATTGTTGAGGAAGGGCAGGGGATTAATATATCTGATACTGGAATTGATGATTTACAGTTCTATTCTAAAATTATTAAGGATTATCTAGAGTCTTATTCTATTGTTCTCGATTCTGTACTTAATTTGAAAAATAGCCTATATAACAAGAATGAACTGCTCCTTGAGATCAGGAAGAATGGGATAAAGGGATTTCATCTTGGAGATATAGATTTGATAGAATCCTTATCGACTCCCAATTATAGTAATGCATTAAAAAAATTGGTGTCTGAGAAGATTTTGAAGGAAAATTATAAGAATGAAAAGATACTTGAATATGAGGTCATAGATATAGATAAAGCTCAGGAAATGTATAATAAGATTGAGAGTTATTTGGCAAATGTCAGATAGAGCTTTAATGAGTCATAAATTATCCTTGTAATTTTTGATGATATTATCTACATTATCTTTGACGTTAAATCCTTTCCTTCAGATTAATTTGGTTAAGTTGATATTACTGTAATAGACCTTAGGGATTTCAGGTGTACTATATTTATTATTACCGATGTATGCAATGGAATTTAGCATATGAACATTAGTTCAGTAAAATATGCAGGGATTACTTCTGTATTATCCCAAGCAAAAGATTTATTTGAGGGTTTATACAGATTTTTTTTTACTACAACTTCCGCAGTAATAACGGTGACTAGTTTTATAGGTTTTAATACATTGATGCTTTTAGCGGCTGTTCTCTTTTTTTCAGCTGGATTCTCTGTTATTGGTGTGCCAAAAGGTAAGGCTTCTTTTTTCACCTCTCTTATATTTGCAGATATTATCTGGTTTATTTGGGCAGTAAGCTTTGATCCTGATTCATACATGTTTTTAATCCAGATGTTTAATTCAAATCTGGTTCTGCTGATCCCTTTCCTCCTTTTACCTGTTCTAAAAAAGGTTGCATCCTATCTTAATAGAAAGATATTTTCAAGACTGCTATCTTTATTAAGAATTCCCTTTATCAATAAAAGGGATGCAGATTATGAAGATGTAATCAATATCTCGGAAAAATATAATGAGGCAAGCTCTCATTTTCAAAAGTCACTTCTTAAAGATCTTTTATATAATAGAGGGGAGAAGGTAGTAATTTCATCAGCAACGATTAATAATATAAAGCACCTGAAAGATGTAATTGTGAGATTTCATGATTTGCTAAAATCGAATGAACTTGGCGATGACTGAAGTAAATTATTCTTATGAGTTTTTTCTGTAAATCACTAAAGATTATATCTTTGTTTTTATAATTTATAGTACGATAAATTATGATACTGTTATTTTTACTTAAGATGGCGATAAACTGTGATTTAATGCCGCAGATGAATGCAGATTTAAAAGGATTGGTAACCTCAAACTGTTTTCAGAAGTTAAATAGTATGTTTTTTAGCCACGGATTAACATGGATGCAGCACAGATTTTCCCTATAGGATTATGGTATTATTCTCATCCAGGACGATCCGTGTATATAAGTGGCTAATAATTTTAACAATGAAGTTTGTATTGCGCTAACTAATTTTCTACCATCATTCCTTTTGAAATCAGTTTGAACTTACAAGTATTATATATTCAAATGAACTTTTACAAATTTAACAAAATTTTCGTTGGCTGTTTAGTTTGAATCGCTTAAAATCTTCAAAAAAATAAAAATCTGCGTTTATCTGCGAAAATCTGCGGCAAAAATTCATGAATAAAAATCGTCAATTATGCCCTTTGGGGGTATATATCATTGTAAATAGTTAACACCCTTAATAAATGCTTGTGAAAATTAGTTGAGTTAGATGAGTTATTATAAACTATAAAAGGAAATTATGTATAATATTGGAGGTTAGTATTGTCAAAGAAAAAGATAGGTATTTTGACAGCAGGAGGCGATTGCCCCGGATTGAATGCAGTAATTAGGGGAGTAGCAAAGAATGCCATAATCAATTACGATTTAAAGGTGACAGGCTTTTTGGACGGATTCAGAGGATTAGTCCTTGATAACTATATTAACATCGATTTTGAGAGTGTCTCCAATATACTAAGCTTAGGCGGCACCATATTAGGCAGTTCTAATAAGGATAATCCATTCTCCTTTTATTATGATGATGAACAGAATGAGCCTTTAGATCTATCTGAAAAGGCTGTTGATACCTACGAAAAGCACGGTTTAGATGCATTGATCTGTATTGGCGGTGATGGAACACTTACAATATCTCATAATTTATCTAAAAAGGGTCTCAGCATCGTTGGTGTGCCAAAGACTATTGATAATGATGTGCAGGGCACAGATCAAACCTTTGGATTTGATTCAGCCTTGTCAACTGCGACTTCAGCTATTGATAAGATCCGAACAACTGCTGAGAGTCATCATCGGGTAATGGTTATTGAACTAATGGGAAGGACAGCTGGATGGTTGACTCTATTCTCTGGCATTGCTGGCGGAGGAGATGTGATACTTATTCCTGAGATACCCTTTGATATTGAAAAAGTATGTGAATGTGTTATAGCCAGAAGTAAGAAGGGCAAGAGATATAGCATTATCTGCGTTGCAGAGGGCGCGAAGGAAAAAGGAAAGGATATAGTTGTACAGAAGGGAATAGATAAACGTACTGGGATGGAGCGTCTTGGTGGGATAGGGAATTATATCTCATCAGAGATAGAGAGTCGAGCAGGGATTGATGCAAGACTTACGAGTCTTGGTCATGTTCAAAGAGGAGGATCACCCACTCCCTTTGACAGGGTGCTTGCTACTAGATATGGATGCAGGGCTTTAGAACTTGCATATGATAATGTTTTTGATATTACAGTATGTCTAAAAGGAGATAGCATTGAGTATTTCCCGTTGGAGAAGGTTGCAGATAATCCCAGAACAGTTCCTCAAAATTCGGAATTTGTTAAGATTGCTAAATCTGTTGGAACCATCTTTGGTGATTAATGAAAAAAATTAGAACCTTTTTTTAGGATTTTGATCTAATACTATGATAATATATAAATTTATAGTATAGGAATTTGCATTATTTCGTTTTTGTGCAGTTTTAAGATAAAAAATATGCAAGAAAAGGAGATAAGGGGGATAATAGAGAAAGGGAGATGGAAATATTCAATTAGCGGCAAAATGAGCCATAGAGGGTTTGTTTTATAAATCTCCTTATCACCTTTGTTTCAGCTCTTTAAAACCCTCCCGAAGGGCGTTAAATTTTTGGGAACCTATGATTTTATAGTTATTAAAGATATAAATTGACGATACTCATAATAGAAAATTATTCATTGTGAGAATATTATGAAAGCGTTGAAAAAAACAAAACTCCATTTTTCTTTGATATTTATAGCAGTATTATTTTCAACTACTGCTACCTTCTCTATTGAACCGAAAAGTAGTGAAGAGAGCAACTTTAAAAAAGCTGTTAGATATTTTTATCAGAAGAAACTGGAGATGGCAGAACTTATGCTGCAGGAGGAGTTAAAAATAAATCCTGAAAATGAACTAGCTTATTCATATCTTGGCGATATCTTCTTTAAAAAAAAGCGATATGATGGCGCTTTAAAGCTATACACAAAGGCATTAGACCTGAATCCAGCCAATGCTGAAGATTATTTCAGGATCGGTCAAATATACTATTATAAAAAACAAGGGAATAAATCGATAGAGAATTTCGAAAGATCTTACAGCTTAAATCCTAAGCTAAAATTTGCCTATTATCATATTGGACTTACCTATCTTATGCTTCTTCGCGATAAAGAAAATACTATAAAGGGATGGGAAAATTTTTTAAGAATAGCGCCCGAAGACCCTCAATACGAAAAGATACGTAGGGTTATTGAACTCCTAAAGGACCCTAATTTTGTGATTCCGCCAGTTGGCAGCGATGTGTCTATAGAAGAAGCCCTTCTACTTGGAGGAATTGTTCTTGATGATGTTAAACGAAAGGCAGGGGATAAGAAGGCTGGACATGAAGCAAAAAAAACCAAGCAAAAGCTTGAAGGAATATATGAGGATGATGATCTATAATATAAGGAGGTCTTTCTATGGCTTACTATTATGATAAATATAGAAATCTAAAATTTGCAGGAATAGCTGTATTGGTAGCGCTGTTATTATCATCAGGTTATTATTTTTTCCTGCATGATAAGGGGATTTTTAGTGATAAAGCGATAGATATTAGTCAAAAACAACTTGAATTATATCATAAGCTTTTAGAAACGGATCCCTTTAACACTGATCTGCTATTGAAAATCGGAAATCTCTATAAAGAAATTGGGGACATTGATAAGGGAATTGAGTATTATAAGAGAATTCTAAGGCTGGACCCAAATCACATTGAGGCGCTTAAGCAGCTTGAGGAAGCCTATGCCCTAAAGGATATGGAGAGTTACTGGAACATTGCAAAGCAGAGATTAAAACGGGGAGATATTAAGGGCGCTCTGGAAATTGTAAATAAGGGAATAAAGGTTAAACCTAGCGATCCTGAGGGATACTATCATCTTGGAAATATTTACAGAAGATTAAAAAAGTATAAAGAAGCAAAATCAAACTACAATAAGGCAATCTCCTTAAATCCTAATCGATCAAAGTATTATAGAGGCCAGGGAGAGTCAAATATTCGACTGGGTAGACTAAGAGATGCTATTGCTTCCTTTAAGAATGCTATTAAGGTTAACCCCAATGACGCAGAGGCATATGAACGGCTTGGGGATATATATGCCAAGATGGGCGATTATGAAAAGGCTGTAAAGCATTATAAAAAAGCAGTTGGTTTAAATAGAAGTGACAGAGATTTAAGGGCGAAGTACGCTAAGGCCCTGAAGAAACTTAATAAACAGAGAAGGCTTGCAAAAGAGGAATATAGGAAAAAGGAGTTAGCAAGAAAAAGGCTGGAGAAAGAAAGGGCAGAACGAGAAGAAAGAGAAAGACTTAAAAGGGAGATAGCAAGAAAAAAGCAGGAAAGGGAAAGGGCAGAACGAGAAGAAAGAGAAAGACTTAAAAAGGAGAGGCTTGCCAGAAAAAAACAGATTGAATTATTAAAACAATTGGAGGAAGAAGCTGCTAAGGCTAAAAAGCCAAAAGAACCATCTGCAAAAGAATGGAGAGAATTAGGAGATAAGTACAGAAAGAAGAGAGACTTTGATAATGCTATCAAGGCATACAGGAAGGCTGTTGATCAAGATAAAAACGATGATTACTCACATTATTGGCTTGGAAGGATATATTATCATAATGGAATGAATGATGAGGCAAAAAAGGCATTCAAGGATTCCATAATAGCAAATCCAAAAAATGGAGACTCTCATTATAGATTGGGATTGATCTACTATTTAGAAGAAAAATATTCAGCTGCTAGAAAATGTTTTACTAATGCCATTCGTGTAAAACCCAAATTCCCAAAGGCATATTATTCAAGAGGTCTTAGTAATTTGAAATTAAATAATAAGTCAAGAGCAATCAAGGATTTAAAGGTATCGATTAGACAGGATCCGAGACTTGATAGGGCATATTTTAATTTAGGGAATATCTATCTTAAAAACAAGAATTATAAGGAAGCATTGAATTATTTCTCAAAGGACAAAACTTTACGTCCCAATAATCCGGATACACTTTTTAAGGTTGGCGAGACTTACCATGAGATGAAGTCTTATAATAATGCCATAACATTTTATAAAAAGACTATTGAAAAGGATCCTGAGTATTTCCAGGCTCTCTTTAATCAAGCCCTGATATATTCTAAAAAGAAAAAGTATAATGAAGCTGTAGGAATTTTTAGTAAAGCGCTTAATATAAAAAATGATGATCCCGCAACACATTATGAAGTAGGTAAGGTTTTTGAAGCTGTTGGAAATGAAGATAAGGCAATTGAACACTATTCCAAGGCAATATCTGTAAATCCTAATTATGTAAAGGCTTATATTAATTTAGGAAATATATATAAGAAGAACCAGCTATATGATAAGGCAATAGATCAATACAGAAATGCGACAATAAATAATCCAAAGTCTTTCAAGGCTCATTTCAATTTAGGCAATGCATACAGGGAATCTAAGATGTATGACCAGGCAGTAGAAGAGTATAAGACTGCTATTAACCTAGTACCGTTAAATTCGAAAGCTCACTTCTTTCTGGGCATTACCTATCGAGATAAGGGCAATTATGATGAGGCTAGGAAGTCTTTTGAGAGGACCTTAAAGATAAACAGAAAGATGTCAATGGCTCACGAAGAGCTTGGTATGATATACTATAGAAAGATCAAGAACAATCAAAAGGCTGTTTTTCATTTCAGGAAACTTTTATCAATGAGACCGAATCATCCGAAGGCTGACGATATTCAGAATATTATCAATATGCTTAAGAAACAGTAATGTCTCTATTCGCAGGATTGAATATTAAAGGGATAATATTTCAAGTAATACCTAAAAATTTATTCCCGATGATTTCTGATATATCATATAGAAAGCATAGGCATTTGAGGTTGATTCTACTAATATCGATTTGGTGTATTCCACCACTATCCTGCACAATAAGTATCTATGACATAAACAGCCTTACGCGTGATTATAAAACCGAAGGATTTCTTGATTTTGATCATTTTCAGGTAATTGTTCAGGGTTTTCCTGATCAAGATAGAACTGGAATGATTGCCGTAAGAGAGAGTGCTTTAACTGACGCAAAGCGCAGAATTTCTAATGTTGTGGTTGAAAAAATTGCAGATTTCTGCCTTAATCATAATTTTGAAAGATCAAGGGAACCCTGTGAAAAACAGATTAATAATCTTAATAAAACAAAAGGAAGATTAAAGAAGGAGTTTTCTAAATACCTAAAGAATGGATTTATTGCTTTTAGGTATTTTAATGCAGATAACTCTGCTATCATTGTATTCAGGATATTTAAAGAGAATCTTTACAAGGATATTGCATCAATTAAAAATAAGGTTATATTTCAGGATAAGCAATAGTATATTGGTTAATTATTATTTTATTGATTTGTTATATAAAAATGAATATTTATAACTATTACACATGAAAAAAACAAATTGTCGTATTAAAAATATTACTCTGTAAAATTATTTGGTCACAAGCTTTTCATTATCATGAATACATATGGAAAGCTACATTTTTAAAAATAAATAAATCAAGATTTTCTTTCTGTTCTTCATAAATACTACTAAAAACTACTCCTATACCATATTTATCATCTTCTATTTTTTCTGATCGTACAATCATTGCAAGGGCTTCGATATTATTTAAGTCTTTGTCTATTTTGGTTAGATCAATTTTTACCATTATTATGCTCGATATTTCAAATGATTTTTCTGATTTAAAATATAGTCCGCCTTTGCTTATATTCACCATTGTCCCTATTAACTCTTCCCCATTGTTTTCATCAGATGATTCTATAAGGGTTTCGACTATTCTTACAGGGATTTCAATATTAAGACGGAAGTGTTTTCTCTTATTACTATTCACATCTTTGCAATACTTCTTATTAACCCAATCATCAAACTTTTCATCAAACCATATACGCATAGTATCCTTGATGTCTATTTTTTCTTGCTTCTCATTTATTTTCTTGTAATGAGCATCAATCTCTTTTTTGATATCCTGTGAGAGCTGTTCATATTTTATGTTTTTCATCTCTTCCTCTTTATAAAGAAAAGTTGTTGTTATAAATCAATATTTTTAAGTTCGCTGCTGTATAGTATGAATATTAGATATTAAAAATGCAATGATTTTCCTGATTAAGGATGATATTTTTATTGTAAAACATATAATTATTGTATAAATTAATATTGACCGATTACTTATTATATACTATAAATAATTTTAGTTAAATACCAGATCATCTCTTAACAGAATAATGAAGGGAAACAAGCATATAAAAATTATTATATTATTTGTATTCATCTCTCTTGTTTATGCTGTCATATTTGCATATTCCTCACAAACATCCTGTTATACCTACGATCATCAACATGACATTATCATATCCATTATGCAGAGAGAGGAAAAGATAAAAAATCTTAAAAAGATTATCAATATTGTAAATCAAATTGATAATATATATGGAAATTTATTTAAAAAACTTGCAGAAGGAGGGAAACTAACCATCTTTTTCGATCCTGCTCATGGCAAATTAGAAAATGGTAAATGGGAGGGTATTGAAACAGGACGAGTAAGTTGTACAAACCTGCCAGAAGAGATTTATTCCATCATGTTTTCCAGAAGACTCTACAAGTATTTATCTTCAAATAAATATATAGATGTCAAATCCACAGATGATTTTTTACAAGTGATCAAAGGGGAGAGCAACACATATAAAAATATTTTCTTTGTTGATACTGTAAAAATGGCTCAAGAGCAGAAGGCCTTTATAATTTTAAGCGAACACCTGAATAATATCTCAAGTATTTACAAGGCAAGTGGCAGGGTTGATATGTCTGGAATTCATGTTACAGTAAGTGAAAACGGTGATAAGTATTTAAACTATAAAGAGGGTATACATAATGGTTTTTTAACACTATATAATAAATACGATGTTACTGGATTTTCGAAGAAATATGCATCTACTCTTAAGAAACAACTCATAGCTAAAGGAATGAAACCGAATTCATGGGAGTATGGAACAGTAGCGGATGATAGGTTTACATACTTTGTAAACTATCCTATTTCAATAATTTTTGAAAATGGATTTATATCTAATCCCTACGAGGAAGCAAGATTGGTGCAGTCAGAATATCAGGATAAGTTTGCTGAGTCTCAATATAAAGCTTTTTTAGAGAGTCTCAAGGACATTTGGGGGATCGATATATCAGGCAGTAAAATCAGAAAGACAGGAGATTATAATAAAAATTACATAACATTGCTAAAGTTATCCAGAATTGCTATTTATTATATTAAATCAAGTCATCATAAAGAAGCTGTTTCAATAATAGAAACAATGGAAGATAAATATAATAAGGGCAAGTACAGGTCTCTTATCCAACCCTATATTGAAATAAAAAAATGTTTAATTAAAGCAGAAAAATATTTTAAAAAAGGAATGAGAGTCCGTAAAGCTAAAAAATTTGCAGGTAAGTATTTGAAAAAAGCAATCAGTTTATTAAAAGACAGACCGATTTTTTCTTCATATAACGAAAAATATACAGAGAGTGCAGGAGAGCTCCAGCTAGATGAGAGTCTTACATCTGAAACGAAGAGCATGTCTAATATTGTAAGTTTTCATAAAGTTAGAAAGTCTAAATTGACTACACCTGTTATACTTCCTATTCAACCTGATCAGACTTTGGAGCAAGCAATATTTAAGGCTTTATCACCAGACAAAAGAACAGTGAAGAAAATCCTTACTTCTTTAAGAAGGGCTAAAACTTACAGAAGAGTAAAGGTAAAGGTATACTCCAAAAAAAGAAAGAAGTTTGTTTTCCATTGGAAATGGTCTAAAAGAAGGGTCAGATATAGAAGAGGAATATATATAGTAAGGTTTAATAACAATCTTACAGTTAAGCATATAAAACGAGTAAATCGTGTGCCCCTAAATTTCTTGGAATATCAGAATCATCAATATTTACAGAACTCATTTTTTGCATCTCAAAAGAAACAAAAATCATTATAGCAGCAATTATATGTTTAATTATCATAATCCAGGGAGATGGTTTGGAAAGCCCTATTTTTTTTTCGGGGATTACCTCTGGGACAAGTATGGCACAAGGGTATTGAAGCTTCCTATAAATGCAATATATACCTGCCCTAATAGAGATGGCACGCTCAGTCATGAAGGGTGTACATTTTGTTCAGAGGATGGCTCAGCATCTCCCACATGCATAGGCTTTCCCGAAATCCCGATGCAGATGGAAAATGCCAAAAACAGCTTTAAGAGAAAGGATAAAAAAACAAGGTATATTGCTTATTTCCAGGCATTTTCCAATACATATGCGCCAATAACTAGGCTTAGAGAGCTTTATGATGCTGCAGTAGCAGTGAAGGATGTTTCAGGCCTTATGATAGCAACAAGACCCGATTGTCTGCCTGATGATATCCTTGATCTTATTGCCAGTTATAAAATGGATAATTTTGAATTGTGGCTTGAGATAGGTATGCAGACAATGCACGAGAAGAGCCTGAACCTATTGAACAGAAGGCATACACATCAAGATACAAGAGATTCAATTTTTAGAGCCGCTGAAAAAGGGATTCCTGTATGCGTTCACATCATACTAGGTGTCCCTCAAGAATCATGGAAAGATATGATGATGACAGCTAAAGAGATTTCCTCTCTACCGGTGCAGGGTGTAAAGATTCATCATTTTCACATAATAAAAGACACTAAGATTGAGTCTGACTATAATAAAGGCAAGGTTACTCCCTTTTCTTTTAGGGAGTACGTCTCATATGTTTGTGATTTTATTGAAAGATTAAGGCCCAATATCCTTATTCATCGTCTTCATGGTGACCGCAGCAAAGAGTCGCTAATAGCTCCATTATGGGCAATGCATAAGGGAACTGTATTAAAGGCTATAGAGGATGAATTCCATAACAGAGGAAGCTTTCAGGGATTTCTTTATTCTTTTTCTTGATTTGCATTTCCTCTTAAGCCTATAAACATACCAAAGGATATCATAAAGCAGATAAACATAAAAATCCAGAATATTTCTTCTTTCAAGTTAGCCAGACAGAGTAGAAAAAGGATGAATGACCACATATCTCTTTTGGAAGCAGGTTTTAAGAAATTAAGCACTTTAGCGATTCCCCCTTCTCTATCTGCTATCTCCTGGAAATCATGTACAAATGTCTGCTGGCTGTTCATTCCTGTTTTTTTCATAAATATAAAGAGGAATGCAGAGGATGTAGCAAGCAAAAGAAAAACTATTGATCCTATTATTATATATAGCGATCTGTCCTGAATAAGACTTTCTTTACTTAAATACATACTGGTTACAAAGCAGATGAATAACACAGTATATTCTAAATTGTCTGTAATGGTATCTAACCATCCCCCAAAGTCTGTTACGTAGTGTCTAATTCGCGCTAGTTCTCCATCACAGCGGTCCACAACAGCCGCCATCTGCCAGAAAAAACCAGCTAGGACAAGATTTAAATATCCATCAAAAAGAAAAAAATAAGATGCTATGAATGCTGTAATAACTGTTAAAATTGTGGAAATATTTGGAGTGAATTTTAATTTTAATAAAACTTTAGTAATAGGTTTAGATATGCGTGAGTTAATATGACGGGATATTGGACCGCTAGTTTTTTTTGTAACTGTTGTAAATAATAGTTTCTGAGCAATTGATAGGGATTTTCTGTTTTTTAATTTACACCAAACACCTCGGTTTATCCCAAATATCTTAAGCTGTCCCTTCTTTATAATATTTTCTATTAAGGAGCTTAAGGAGTCATAATCCCTATGCTGGTATATCTTCTTGATAGAAGCTACTAAGATGTCTAGGCTGATAAGATTGCAATCCTTTTTATTATAACCAAGATCTAAAATCTTATAATCTACATCACCTGTTAATGGTTTATTTGCTTCTATATTGCTTATTATAATTTTATTTAATTCTAAGATGTTGTTAGAAATATATTTATCAGTTGGCAAAGGTTTTGTCTGAGTAAAGTGGGATCCATTTTTTTCATAGGAATTTGCCCAGACGCAAATATAAGAATTATCCTGATCCAGGTTTTTAATGTTATCCAAGATAGATGGATGGATCAGAGTGTCGATACCAAATATCAGCATGTGCTCATCTTTATCGCATACATTATTGTAGATATTTTCCATATCTTTTGTCAAATCGTCACTTGATTCAATCCACTCAATCTTAGAAGTAATTCTTTTTTCAATAAGTTGATTTGACCATTTATCCTTTTCGTTTTTTTGATATATTAAATAGAATGTTTCAATTCCATAAAGCTGACAGGCTAGCACAGATCTTCTTAATAAAGGCTCCCCTGCAATTAATTCGTCCCCAGTTAATTCTGACTCTTTATTGTTATAGTTATTCAGAATAATAATTGTTTTTTTTATTTTGTTTGCCAATGTTTAATACTCCATTAATTTTGTATAATAACAATATAAATATTTTGTTATTTGTCAAGCAGAAAGAATTAAAGAGCTTAATCAAACCTATATTATGATGCACAATTATTCATTACTTCCTCAATTCTTCGAGTGTAGTTTTAAACTAGAGTAACATTAGATAAACTAATGCTGTTACTGCCCTATATGAAAAAGAACATGTTCTGCAGATGCAGGGATATCATTTTATTAATCTATAAGTTTGCTGTATTCGCGCGGATGATATAGTGATATTAATATAAATTGTGAATTAGATAGTTGTACTTGTATAGGAGATAAATAGTCAGAAATTTTACTGATATAATAAATGTTTTGTGGTTTGTTCATTTTTTCTTTTTTAAATATGCCCATAGTATTCCAGCGAGCAGTCCGAAAAGATGACCTTCCCATGATATTTTAAATGACAATGGAAGCACTCCCCAAAGAATACCCCCATAGAAAAAGAGTGTGACAAGCGCTGCGATTATCGAAAATAAGCTGCGATTATACCATCCATTAGCAATCAGAAAACCGAAATAACCGAAAATAAGTCCGCTTGCACCTACATGATAGTATGGTCTGCCAAAAAGCCAAACACCTGCTCCACCAATAAATATAATAAACATCGATAACATGAAAAAATTCCGCTTACCCTGCAGCATAATAAGCCCGCTAAGGACAATAAGGGGCATTGTATTAGAGAGTGTATGCCTGATGCTTGAATGCAGGAATGGGCTTAAGGGAATTCCGATCAGTCCGTTAATACTTCTGGGAAATATACCGAAGTTGCAAAGCTGATGTCCTAGGAATAGATTAAGTATTTCTATTAACCATATAATGCAAATCAATCCCGAAATCCAAAATATACAATTGGTAATCTTTACATTATTTTGATATTCTGATTGTTCTTGTTTCATTATTATTATAATCTAGCAAACTCTAACATTTTCCTAATGCTTTGGTTCGCTTTCGATATTATCTCTTGTGAGAGCTGAACCTCATAAGTCATCTCTTCTAATGAGCATATGATCTTTTCCAAAGTAGTCTGTTTCATGTTTGGACAAACCGCCTTTTCTGATGCAGGGAAAAACGATTTCCCAGGATTTTCTTTTTCTAACCTGTATAATATACCTGTTTCAGTTCATATATTTTATTAGCTAATTCCATCTTCAATATTATATTTTATTTTTTATATTGGATCTATATATCTTCTGTATAGCATATAATCAGGGAGTATAATTGAATTTACGAATCATTGAACAGTTCTGTAGATAGGTATCTTTCTCCTGAATCTGGCAGGATTACAACAATAAGTTTGCCTTTATTAGCTTCTCTTCTAGCAACCTCAATTGCGGCCCAGGCTGCAGCGCCGGAAGAAAATCCAACTAATAACCCTTCAATTTTTGCTAACTCTCGAGATGTTTTTATGGCGTTGTCATAACTAACCTGAATTACTTCATCAATTAAATCCTTTTTTAAAACAGCAGGTACAAAACCAGCTCCGATGCCTTGTATTTTATGCGGTCCTGGACTTCCTCCTGAAAGCACAGGAGAATCCTTAGGTTCTACTGCAATAATCTGAATATTTTCCTTTCTTTTTTTCAATACCTCTGCAATACCTGTGACTGTTCCTCCGGTTCCAACTCCAGACACAATAATATCCACTTGACCGTCTGTATCATCCCATATCTCTTCAGCAGTAGTATTTCTATGTATTTCTGGATTTGCGGGGTTTTCAAATTGCTGTAGTATTAAATAGCGAGAATCGTTTTTTGCTAATTCATTTGTCTTTTGAATTGCGCCTTTCATACCTTCGCTGCCTGGCGTTAATACTAAATCAGCTCCCAGAGCCTTTAGCAAAATCCTTCTTTCAATGCTCATAGTATCCGGCATTACAAGGACAAGCTTGTATCCTCTAACAGCGCATACAAAGGCAAGGGCAATGCCGGTATTGCCGCTTGTAGGTTCAATAATAATAGTATGATCATTTATAAGACCATCTTTTTCAGCATTATTGATCATATTAACGCCGATCCTATCCTTTACAGAAGAAAGGGGATTGAAAGATTCCAACTTAGCTATGATCATTGCATCTGGATTATTAGCTATCCTGTTTAGTTTTACTAGGGGTGTATTCCCAATTATATCTGTTATATTTTCTGCTATTTTCATTATATATACCTGATTTATATATAATACATCAGAGGCTTGGACTTTTGCATTTCTATCTGTTTTTTTACAACATCCTGAAGCGTAATTGATCTGAGGATCTCCATCGTTTTTTCACTCAATTCAGTCCAAACATCGCGGCAAACGCACAAATCAGACCTGTTGCAGACTGAGGGAGATGAAACACATTCTGTAACTACTGTATGGCCTTCAACTGCTTTAATAATTTCACTAAAGGTAATCTCATTCGGTGCTTTTGCCAGCATGTAACCTCCATGAGCGCCACGGCTTGAGTTGATCAGTCCAGCCAGTTTAAGCGGCGGGATAAGATGACCCAGATATTTTTCTGAAATATCCTGCCGTTTTGCTATATCCTTAAGAAGTATAGGGTTACCTCCAAAATTAACAGCAAGGTCCAACAATAGTCTGGTGCCGTACCTGCCTTTTGTCGTAATTTTCATCATGATCATTACCCTTTGGAATTTTCTATAAACTTAATTAAATTAGTAGAAAACATATTATTTTTTGTCAATAATTATTTTTTCAGTTTATTTAATTCAAAATGGAATATATCGATTCGGAGTTTTATAATAAGGAGATGTATACATTATTAGGATGAGTGTATATAGGCTTAAAATTAGTTTTAGGTTAGTTCTAAGTATTAAATCAAATATTAAATAAAAAACCCAATGTTCGCATATATTTTTTTGATTATTTAAGGTTAATTGCAATTTTATCTGTGGTAGTTTATTTC
>JAXHTB010000270.1:0-5582 GCA_034190185.1 Spirochaetota bacterium
TAGTGAGTTTAATTATATATTTTACAATTAAAATAATTTCATTAGTGTTAAACTATAATGTAAATCTTCCGTAACAATAGTCAATCTCATAGTATACTACTTTTGATTAATAGGAAGTAATATTTAGAGAATTATTTTTTCTGTTCTATAGCGCTCTATAACCTCATTATCGTATCCTATTTCAGAGAGTATTTCTTCAGTATGCTCCCCAAGATACGGCGCTGGGGATCTTATCGTTCCTGGCGTTTCTGAAAATTGGATAGGGAAACCAGGCACCTTTAACCTACCCTTCTCTGAATCTATCTCTTTCAGTAGATCACGAGCAATTACATGAGGATCGTTGTAAAGATCGCTTATAGTATTAACCGGTGCATAAGGTATTCCATAAGGATCAATTCTTTTGATAATATCTTCTCTATTATGCTGTATAACAATATCCTTGACAATCTGCACAATCACTTCTCTATTTTTTAACCTTCCATCCCTGTTATTAAATCTGGAATCTTGAAGCAGATCGTGTAACCCGAATTCTCTGCAAAAATCGATAAATGCCCTATCATCCGAAATCCCAATGAAAAGAGGTTTATCCTTTGTCTCGAAAACCTGATAAGGCGTAGCAAATTCATGGGCTGTTCCCAATCTGCGTGGATTCTTACCTGTTAATTGATAGTTTGCAAACCAAAAATTCATCCAGTTTATGCCTGTATCAAAAAGTGAAACATCAATAAACTGCCCCTTCCCTGTCTCATCTCGTACATGCAGAGCTATCAGCATCCCTATAAGAGCAAACATTCCAGTGCCATAGTCAATAGGAGATGCGCCAATTCGCACATATCCGCCATCAGGCTCGCCAGTAGCAGCCATCAGTCCGCACTCTGCTTGACTGCAGACATCATACCCTGCTCGATTTTTATATGGGCCATCCTGCCCATATCCAGAAAGTGAACAGTATATAATATCAGGATTAACAGCTTTAACTGCCTCATAGCTGAGTCCCAACTTCTCAATTGTACCAGGTGTATACGATTCAAGGAAAATATCTACTTCACTTGCAAGCTTAAGCGCAATCTCTTTTCCTGCTTCAGTTTTTAGATCAATAGCCATGCTCCTCTTGTTGCGGTTAATTATCATTGACCATGCTCCACCTAAAACATTCCGGAAGGCATCCCCATGCAAAGGTTCGATCTTAATTACATCAGCTCCCATATCTCCAAGTATCATTGTGCCAAAGGGACCTGCAGCAAACTGTGAAAGATCAAGAACTTTTATTTTTTTTAAAGGCAAAATGATATTGCTCCTAAATAAATATTTTACACATAATACAAAAATGAAAATCTTGTTTCAGAAGATTTCATAATTGACAGTGTTAATACGATTATATATTCTCAAATTATCGATTTTTCGATAATTAAATCAATAATTATATGAATTCAGTATAGCATTTGCGTAATTATCTAATATAATAATAGACCTCAATTACATATCGAATTGAATAAATATTAAATATTGCAAGCACTTTTTATTGATATTATAACCCTTTGGGGACAGAGTGAAAGCGAGTTAAAAAATAAAAGCAGAAAAATTTGATTTATAAGGCTGGAGGTTCCCATCTATAAACTGTTTATAATATATATAATTACAACCGCACTCTTCACCTGTTATCAAGCTTTTTCAGTATATGCTGCAGATCAACATGGACTTATAGCTAAATATTTTTATGCCCCTTATGGCTTAGGGAATATGAGCGCCCCATATCGTGGTGAAAGGGTTGGAACCATATCGAGTAAAAGTAAAGGATTAAACTCTTTTTCCGGTTCGCAATATACTCTTGGCTACTTTTTTGATCAATGGCAAACCGAGTTTAGTTATTACAGATACAATCTAAAAAATCAGGAGATAGAAGAGCCAGACCAAGACAGCATAACTAATGTAACAGGGTATTCTTCTTTCCTTGAGCTGAAGATTGGATATAGACTCAATCATTATGGAGACACATCCTTTGGGTGGCTTTATATCAGCGGTAAAAGAATGAGTTTTCATTCAGACATCAGCGATACTAATATTAAAGGAACAGGTTATACTGTAGGATATTATCGATTTTATAGCATTGGATATAAGAGCGATATAGAATTTGTTTTTAATTATGACGCCTTTTTAGGAGTGTATAAAAAATGTTCCTTTTCTTCCAATGCTGATCTGGAAGAAGACAAAAAGGCATCGTTAACCCTTGGGGCTTCTATTGGCATAGGCGCTCAATACGAACCTTACAATATAACGTTCCTTCTAAAAGCCGCGCCGGTAGTGGATCATGTTATTTATGAAGGAGAATTTAACGGTAACGATATTGACCTGAATTCCGGCGCTAAGGGAGTGTGCTTTGGTTTTGAGATTATATTCCTTTTACCAAACGAAAAATACAACATTAGAAAATAACTTAAAATGAGAAGTATTTCAATGATAAGGTATATAGCAGCAATCATCATATTATTCAATTTTTTACAATGTAGTTTATATAGAAAAATATCCCCACAAGAACTTATAGATCCAATATACAGAACATCTGACAGAACAATATTGAATTATGAAGATGCCTCACGTAAATATACTGTTGATAATATCAATGCTCATTTTCAGATCCATATTGAAATTGATAAACCTTTTATAATTGAATCAGCTAAATGCGAAGTTGATGATATTTATAAAATATGCGATATCGAGGGAATTGTAATATATAGCGCTGATATTGATAAAACCGGAAAAATAATATCCTACAAAATAATCAAAAGAGCAGGTCTGGGTTTTGATGAAATTGCTGAAAATATCTTTAGGAGTATAAAAATATCACCATGTTTTCAGGCAGGATTAAGTTATAACACCAGTGTTGATATACGAATTCATTTTAACGGAAAAGAAAAAATATGATAACCATTGCCGCAATATGCCTAACTCTTTTCTGTTCAACCAGCCTTTATGCTGTCAAAGAAAATACCGGAAATAGATTTACTCTTTCAGGTATAATAATCCTCAAGGATACCCAAAAACCTCTTTCAGGAATTTCAGTTGGAATTGAAGAGCTAAAGATAATAATTCAAAGCGATAAAGAAGGAAGGTTCTCTTTTAAAAACATTGAACTAGGGAAATATCATCTGTTCATTTCGCATCCTACATATGAACAAAGGATTATCCCTATAAGACTAAAAAGAAATTTTTATATTAAAATTAAATTAAAAAAGGCACGTTATACTCTGGATAAGACCAATAACTTTTATCATCGAAGAGAGGACAGATTCGGTGAGCAATATATTACAAGAGATAACATAAAGGACCTTCCAGGCAGAGGCGCTGGAGACAGCCTTCACCTATTGCAGACACTTCCCGGAATTGGATCAGGGTTTGCCCTGGCTACTGTTCCACTGATAAGGGGAGGGAACCCGTTGTATGACAGGTATTATATTGACGATATCCCAGTCGATTACCCGTATCACTATCTCGCTTCAATTGTCCCTCTCTTCTCCTCGATCAATGAAGAGATAATTGACAGAGCCTATGTGTCAAAGGGATTATCCCCAATGTATTATGATGATAATCTAGGAAATATTATACATATAAAAACAAGAAATACCGAAGAGTCAGGCATTCATAGCAAGATGATATTCGATCCAGTAATACCCGTTTTCCCCACCTTATATGCAGGCATCGCGCCGACAAGGAACTTAAGTCTGATATGCGCAGGCAGAAGGTCATATTACGACTGGATAATAGACTATGATGAAGCAGACATCTATTTTCAAGATCACTATCTTAAGATATGCTATAATCTATTCTCTAAACATAGATTATATTTTATCACCTTTGGAGCAGACGATAAATTATCTATGAATGACTATTCCACAAGAAGCAGATTTAATATTGAGGCGCTGAAATGGGAATATCTTATAACAAGAAGACTACTCTTAAAAACTGTGTTGTCAAGTTATCGAACAGAGTATTATCTTGAAAACAAAAGAATATATGAAGATATGGCAGGTATATATTTACGATTCGATCCAACACAATACAGAATTTTCCAGATGTTAAATGCATCTATTGAGAATTATTATATTAAGTTAGGATATGAGATAATAGAACATAAGAATGGTATTGAGGGAAATATTACACTCAATGATATTCCAGATATAGATATTCTTGATCAGACTAGCTATGAATTAAATACAAAATTTCCAATCGAGGGCAGATCTCTTTCGGTCTTCTCTGAGATCGGCGCTCAATATGATCATGTATGGATCAACCTTGGTTTTAGATTTAAACGCTATGGGCCTCTTAATAATAAATCGATCTCATATAGAGGCATGTGCGGATACAATATTAACAATAGTAATTCTATATATGTAGGCGGGGGATTGTATCATGCCCATCCAGATATGTATTATTATCTTGGAGAATTTAATCCAAAATTCAAGGATAGCAAGGCATATAACGGCATTTTAGGAATAAAATCGAGATTCTTCTCAGCATTTACAGGGCAGGTTGAACTTTACCGTAGTCATTATTATGATATAACTGCAGCTAACATCGATATTGTTAATGAAAGTGAATATAAAAAGATTACTCAGATAAATCCCTTCTCAATTGAGGAAGAAGGAATAACTTACGGAATTGAATTTTTTTTGAAAGGAAAATGGAAGAACCTCTATGGTTGGATTAGTTATGCATATTCAGTTTCAAAAAGAAGCAGTAAAAGCTATAATCTGGATAATTATTATTCTGACTTTGATCAGACCAATATATTCAAACTGGCGCTTTCTTCACACATTGATAATTGGACTCCATCTCTCATCTGGCACTATTACACAGCCCAACCCTATACACCTGTTGCAGGTTCAACTGAGAATTTAGGAAGTTACACGGCTGAATATGGAGATAATAATTCCGCAAGACATGCACCTCATCACAGACTCGATGTTAAGCTTAGCTATACAACAGAAGATAAAATTAAATTCTATATAGAGTTGTGGAACATGTATAATAAGGAGAACACAATCTTTTATACCTTTAACGAAGACAGACCCTATAGCGATGATAATCCTGAATCGCAGACTGATTATCCTCCAATATTTGTTTGGGCAGGCATAGAGCTATGTTTCTGATGATCTTTATTTTAATAATATCCTTATTGTTCTCATCAACTGCATATGCTGCAGTTAGTGAAACCCCCTTTCACAAAGCGGATGAATTTAAAGAGGATATCAAGGTACTGAAGCGAATACTCTTAAGTAAGCCAGATGACCTCGTTGCATTAAAGAGACTTATCAGAATACACTTTGTAGCAGAGGATTTTGTAACAGCAGAGGAAATGGCATCTAGATATCTATCCTTAGAAAAAGAAAAAGAGATTGCATATATAAAAATTATCTCTCTAGCCAATTGCAGAAGATTCAAGGATGCAATAAAAGAGATTGATAAATTTGTAGTTACATATAATATCACTGCAAAGGAGCGTAGACTTCTTCTTTATAAAAGACAACTCTATACTAAAACAAAGAATTCAAGGGGTTATCCTAAATCTGTTAAAAAGATAAATC
>JAXHTB010000271.1:0-5574 GCA_034190185.1 Spirochaetota bacterium
ATATAATATCCAGAAGTGGAGAAGCGCTGAATTTATTAATCGAAGAAATGATTTCACCGGAGGTTGTGCCTGTAAAAATTGCGAATATTCTAACTGAAAAACCACTGAAATATATTATCGATTTCAATTTAGATAATTCTAAGGATATATATTCATCTCTTCATCCCAAAGATAGATGTAAAGATAGATGTAAGGAAAAAGATTATTATAATCAATTTGGAATTTCTGAATATATTACATCGATTTCAAAAAAAATAATCTCTGCAAATAATGATTTTTATGCCTCTGCACAGCAAAAAATTGATAACAAAACAAAACCCCTTGGCTCTTTAGGTAGACTTGAGAATCTTGCAGTACAGATGTGTATAATTCAAAATAGTCTCAATCCTTCAATATTACGAAAGTCTATATTTGTCTTTGCCGGGGATCATGGTGTAGTTGAAGAAGGTGTGTCTGCATATCCAGCTGAGGTTACAGGAGAGATGGTTGATAATTTTCTTAATGGCGGCGCGGCAGTTAACATTTTAGCTAAATGCAATAATATTGATCTGACTATTATTGATGCTGGTGTTAATAAAGATTTTGATGTAAATCCTGATTTAATCAACAAAAAAATTAGTAAAGGTACCAGAAATTTTGCTGTTGAAAAAGCTATGACAAGACAAGAAGCAATAATATCAATCGAAAATGGGATGAATATTTTTTTTGAAAAGTATACTAAATCACCTATCGATATCATCGGCCTTGGGGAAATGGGTATAGGGAATACAACATCAGCATCTGCTATTATATCTGCTGTTACAGGTGTTTCTGTAAAGGATGTAACTGGTCGTGGGACTGGTATTGACGATAAAGGGATTGAAAGAAAGATAGAAACTATAGAGAAGGCATTAAGTTTTCACAATCTTGAATCCAAAAATCCTTTAGATATTTTAGAAAAAATCGGTGGGTATGAAATTGGCGGGATGGTAGGGACTGCAATCGCTGCAGCATCAAAAAAAACTGCTATAGTTTTAGATGGTATTATTTCAACAGCAGCAGGACTTCTTGCATATCTTATAAATCCTTTAATAAAAGAATATCTGATTTCAGGTCATAAATCGATAGAAATTGGACAGATGGCTGCGCTTGCCTTTATCGGTATTGAACCTGCGCTTGATCTAGGTATGAGGTTGGGAGAAGGAACAGGCGCTGCTTTGACGATACATCTTGTAGAAGTAGCCTGCTCTATAATGAGAGATATGGCTTCGTTTGAAGAAGCAAATGTCAGTAAAAAAATTTAAGAATAGAAAAACTGCGTTATATTAAAGAATTCGTAAGCTCAAACTGTTTTCAGAAATTAAATTGTTTGTTTTTTAGCCACGAATTAACAAGGATGAAACACTGATTTTCCCTTTAGAATTATGGTATTATTTTTATGCAGTCAAGCTGCACCAACAGACTGTGACAATCCGTGTATATTACTGGTTAATATTTTAACAATTGAGTTTATATTGCACTGACTGATTTTCAACTATCATTCCTACTGAAATCGGATTGAACTTACAAGAATTCAAGACGCGCAAATTTCTTTACACTTTAATACCTTTACTCATATCATTCTAATAGGAATTCCTTTATCTCTCAATTCTTGTTTTACATTCATTATTGATATTTCTCTGTAATGAAATATTGATGCTGCAAGAACAGCATCAGCCTTTCCAATAGTAAGCCCATCATACATATGTTCAATTGTGCCAACACCTCCTGAGGCAATTACAGGAACAGGAACTGAATCAGCAATCATTCGTGTCAGATCAAGATCGTAACCGATCTTGGTTCCGTCTCTATCCATGCTTGTTAAAAGTATCTCTCCGGCCCCCATTTCGCATGCCTTCACTGCCCATTCGATCGCATCAATATCTGTGTAGGTTCTTCCTCCGTGGAGAAATACATTCCAGCTCTCATCATCGTTTTTCTTGGCATCAATGGCAACAAGAATGCACTGAGACCCGAATTTTTCCGCAGATTCCTTAATTATATTTGGATCAAAGACAGCCGCGGTGTTTATTGAAACCTTATCAGCGCCGTTCTCCAGTATCATACGAACATCATCTACAGAACGTATACCGCCGCCTACTGTGAATGGAATATTCACAGTTTCTGCAACATCCTTTACCATCTTAAGAATAATATTCCTCTTATCAGAGGAGGCAGTGATATCGAGAAAGACAAGCTCATCTGCTCCCTCATCATCATAGAATTTACCATTTTCAACAGGGTCTCCGGCATCCCTTAAATTTATAAAATTTACTCCCTTGACAACACGCCCATCATTTACATCAAGGCAAGGTATTATTCTTTTTGCTAACATATTAGTTTCCTTTTTATTTAGTGCAATAAGTAAGAGCAGATTGAGCTTTTATTTTTTTCAAATTTATACTATACGTATCTAATTAAACAACTAGTTAGTATATAATTGTGCTGCACACTATATATGTTTCATTAAATTAGTCCTAAGTAATTTATTAAAGATCCTCTATTGTCAAATAAATTAAATCAATATTTAAAAAGCTTAATTCTAATATATTAATTATTGAATTAATATAAATATGTAATATATACTATTTATGAGAATCTGATATGTTAAAATTATTTTCTTAAATAGTAAATTAAGATAATAATTGACATGATCAAAGGTAATATATTATTTATATACTGCTGTTTTGATGGTATACAATAAAAATAATTGTTGCGATCAGTATAATAGTAGGGCAAGAATAAAAAGTTTGCTGTTGAAAATAAAATAAAAAATAATATTATTCCTTTTACCTTTCTTATATTATTAAGTTTCCATTATACTATATGCATCCTTATAACTTAAGCTTGACCTAAATAGAAATATAACAGAGATCTAAAGATCAGATAAGTCAATGTATAAAATATAAGAGTTAATATCTCAATATTTTTTATTATATCTTGTCTTGATAATCACATTACAAAGAGGATAAATCCCAAGAATAGAGATATGTGCACAGGGGAAAGGATCTAATTTTAATCGAAATAGGACTATTATTATGTTTAATGATTTCAGTAAAAAATATATCCCCATGATTGACCAGTCAATTAAGGATTTTTTTAAGAATAAAAAGGATAATGCTGAGTATCCATTTATTAAAGATTTTTATTGTGATCTAGAGGAATTCTGTTTAAGGAAAGGGAAACGACTTAGGCCGTTAGTACTCCTTATCGCATATCAGAGCTATTATAGAGGTGAAGGGATCACACCTGATATAATAAAACTGGCATCAATATTAGAAATAATGCACTCTATGCTTCTTGTCCAAGATGATATAATAGATAAATCTAAATTACGAAGAGGTAAAAAGACACTTCACATCATATTATTCGAGAGATACAGAGATAATACAAGAAACAAAAATATCGGTAAGGATGTTGCGCTTGTTCTGAGTGATGTGCTTTTTGCAAATGCTATTGAAATTATTGCAGATATCAAAACAGATCCAAGAGTGAAGAATGAATTTCTATACTACTTTGCTAAAACCTATGAATTGACAGCCTGGGGGCAGATTTTGGACAGTATAAATTCACTGCCTGTGGAGATTGACACTGAAAGTGACGCCCCTATGCAGATAAGCGCATTGAAAACAGCTCATTATACAATATTAGGCCCTATGCTTATGGGTTTTATACTTAGCGGTAGGGAGGATGAGAATGAGAAGAAAAAAATATCAGATTTTTCATTACCCCTTGGTCTTGCCTTTCAGGTTCGTGATGATATACTTGGAGTATTTGGAAGCGAAAAAAAAACAGGGAAGACCTCCGATTCTGATATAATTGAAGGCAAGCTAACATTATTAATTCAAAACTCATTAAAAAATAAGCGGAAAAGGGAAAGGGAAAAATTTTTATCAATATTCAGTAAGGGAAGAAAGACAAAAGGTGAAATTGATGAGATTAGAAATTTGATTGTAAAGAACGGCTCTTTGAAGAAATCTAAAGATATGCTATTTGATCTAATTGAAGAATCTAGAGAAAAACTTTTAAAATTAAATATTGGCGAAAAGGAAAAAAAGATTATTTCAGGTCTGATCGATTTGATTTCGAATGTATAATGAAGAATTTATTCTAAAAATGCTATCATTTATTATTTGAGTAAATCAACTGCTTTTTTTATCCGTTCAAGACCTTCTGTAATATTTTCATCTGATATAGCAAAGGATAATCTTATATTATTATCACTTCCAAAGGCAATACCCGGAACAACAGCAACCTTTGCTTCCTCTAGAAGGTAGGAACTTAAGTTTGTGGTGTTATATTTACTTTTGTATTTTTTCTGAATAGATTGCCAGCCCTTCATCTCGAAAACACCTTTTATACATGGGAAAACATAAAAAGCTCCATCAGGATTTTTGCAAATGATTCCCGGAACTTGATTTAATTTTTCTACTATTAGATTTCTTCTATTCTGAAATTCCCTTATCCATTTTAATATAAAAGACTGGTCTCCATTAATAGCTTCAACTGCTGCCCATTGAGAAATCGATGCAGGGTTCGATGTTGACTGACTTTGTAGTATTTCCACCTTTTTTATGATTTCTTCGTTACCTGCCATATAACCTATTCTCCACCCTGTCATTGAATAGGTCTTGGAGGTTCCATTTAGAACGATTGTCCTTTTCATCATTTCATCAGATAGATTAGCAATATTATTAAATTCCAAGTTATCATAAATCCAAAATTCGTAAATATCATCTGTAACTATAAGAATATCATTTTTCTTAAAAATATTAGCAAGATCTTGGAGTTCATCTCTTGTATATGTAGCGCCAGTAGGATTAGAAGGCGAGTTTATTACTATTGCCTTAGTTTTCTTTGTAATTGCTTTTTCGATATCATCAGGAGTGATCTTGAATCCACTATCTTCTGTTGTTTCAATAGGTACAGGCTTCCCGCCCGCAAGCAGTATCATAGAGGGATAAGAGACCCAATATGGAGATATTAAAACAACTTCATCGCCTTCATTCAGGAGAACCTGCATTAAATTATAAAAGGAGTGTTTCCCGCCGCAATTTACAGTAACTTGGTTTGTTGAATATTCAAGATTATTATCTTTCCTAAATTTTTCTACGATTGCCTCCTTCAGCTCAGGAATTCCTCCTACAGGAGTATATTTTGTTTTGCCATTATTGATTGCATTTATTGCAGCCTTTTTAATAAAGTCTGGTGTGTCAAAGTCTGGTTCACCTGCTCCAAAGCCAATAACATTAATACCTTTTGCTCGTAAGGAGTTAGCAAGAGCTGTTACTTCAAGAGTAGGAGAAGGTTTTATTTTTAGAATTCTTTTTGAAAGGTTCATAATGGTTTAATTTTTAATAATTTATAATGATATTAATTTCTTTTCTATGGAAATTCATAAATAAATTAAGGATCATCGATTTTATTAAATTTTATGAATAATATTTATTAAATAAAATTCAATATGGATTGTTTGAGCTGTAAGTTTTTATCAGTTTTGTGTCAACATTTTTTTTATCTACTCTATGATTAACGCTTTAATAATTTATTAGATTT
>JAXHTB010000272.1:0-5557 GCA_034190185.1 Spirochaetota bacterium
ACTGTGCCTTTTTTATTAACTCATTATAAGTATCAAAATATTTTTTAAATGCACTATTAGAATAATTTTGTTCCTTATATAATTTTCTAGATTCTAATATCTTCTCATGAATATATTCCACTTCTAATTTAGCAATCCTATCCTTCATCTGAATTTCAGCGCTGCTTAGCCTGATCCTTGCTTTTTCCTTATTACGCACCATATCAGAATATATTTTCTTTATTTCGGATCTTGTATTCTTTAGCTCAGATGCGACTTGCATCCTTATATTTTTAACCTTCTCATATTCTTCATCATTTAGCTGCAATAAAACAGTCTTATCAAGCCTAATAGAGTATCCAATAGCATTAAGCAGGTTATTAGTACTACGAACAACGGTTACGAATCTTTTGTGAATAGGTTGTCTCTGATTATCGATCTCAGCTATCTTCCGAATTTGAGATAAGACAAAATTTAGATAATAGTGATTTCTGTTACCATAACTTCTGTTTGCTTCAAGTATCTTATCTTTTGAAGTCTTTTTTGCACCTGATATGCATCTAATAAATTTGATTGACTCCTGCTTGTATTGATTCACATGACTGATCTTGTCTTTGAATATACTCTTTGCTTCTTTATATTCATTTTCATTAAGAATTACAAGCTTATGCTTATTTGCGTCAAGTTTGCTATTTTTAGTCTTTTTTTGAGCAATGCTGTATGCTTTATGTACTATACCCAAAACCATTTTTTCAATCTCAGCAATTAGTTTCTTATCCTCTTGTTTAAATTCTTCTTTAGTACTGTTTAAATGCTTATCAATTGTAATATCGATTTTTGTATCTAACTCTTCAAAAAAATTGCCTTTCTCTTGTCCTGTTATTCTACTAAGTGCATTTAGTCTTATACTGTCCATATCATTAAAGAGCTGAATAATATCAGGGTCCTCGGGAATTTTTAATATATATTGATTTACATTCTTTTTCTCATTTACCGTATCTACTTTTTTTAGAGATCTTAAGTCGAGATGCGCTTTTCTGATCGATTTAAACAGCTGCTGTTCCAGTTTCTCTGGATTATCATAAAAGGGATCAACCGCATTAACAGAAATTTCTGAATATTTCTGATACATATTAATTATTTCCATATAATATCTAAATTTATTCAGCACTCCTTTGCTTATACCATTCCAGCTCCAGGATGCAAGAAAAGCCTCCTGTGAGTTACATAATTCATTTTTGATATTAATTTTTTTAATATATTCATTAAAACATGTTATTACTTTATCCCTAAGTTCTACTTGAGAAATGATGTAATCCCTTTGCGCAAGTTCTTTATCTACATTCTTTTCAATATCCGATTTAACTTTCTTAAATATATTATCCTTGCTCATTATAATCTCACCCAGAAATATTTCTATTGAAAGAAATTTCCAATCAGTCTTGTTGATATTCTCATAGATTATTTGATTTATTTTATCTTCATCAATGCTTTCCCATAACTCTTTAGAAGATGTTTGCAGATAATTATGAACCACATCTTTAGCATGTTCATAGGTCTCCCTATTGCCTAACTCCTTAAGTAAATATTCATAGTAATATAAAGAGAACAGAGGATAAAGTATATTATTAACCAACTCTCCAATCTTAGCATTGGTATATTTCCTGTTCATATATTTTGTAGGATCTTTTTCTCCACTTTTTTTATCTATTAGTATTAATATTTTTTTGGCTCTTTCAATATCATTGTTAATAAGACCAATAACTTGTCCCCATTCTTTGTTGTCTTTTATAATGTCATTTTTTTGAACATTCAGCATTTTAAGCCTATTATTCCACCAGTTATATCGTTGGCTACTAAAACCGTTAAAACTGCAAAAGATTAAACATAATACGACTATTAGCAAAATTCGGAATTTCTTCATTGTAAACTCCTTTTAAAAAATATTTCCATAGAATTTATACTTCTCTATTTATCTTTTCGAACAATATGATTTTTGAAGTGAGAATTAATTGGTAATCTCTTTAGATCAATAGAAAAATATGACAAATCATTCTTTTAAGTGATTTTTTATGATTACATTCCTTTATTTGTATAGAAATTTTGATAAATATCTGTTTCTTGTTGAGTAGATTCCAATTAACTTAAATCAGAAATATTATTATAAGTGAGTATTATAGAGGGTTTATCACTATATTAGCTATTAAACACGGTATAATTAGAAGGTGTTCTTATAAAAGGTTAGAAAATGAATAAACTAAATAATGATCTGATTTATCATCCCAGTACACTACTGAGATGATAAATCATTTTCCATAAATTGCTACAAATTAAAGATAATAAATAGATTAAGTATACAACATGACATCATTCAGCTTTAACTATCCTTTGAGCTTTAAATCCCTGTCCTCTTGAAAGTTCACCATATGGTAGAAGAGTAGCTTTACTCTCTGCTCCTGTAACAGTATTTAACTCAACCTCAAGCTTCTGCTTCAGATCATCAGTTTGCAGAACCCCTTGGGCACATTCAGCATTAACAACTAAATTGCTCTGGATATCTGTTTTTTGTGTAATTATCTGATACTCCCCTGTTAAGCCCTGAATTTTGTAAATAGCCTCTTCAACATCTACAGGAAATACACGGGCATTTCCCACCTTTATCATATGTGCAGTTCTTCCCTTAAGGCGAGATATCTTTCTAAATGTTCTTCCGCAAGAACATGGTTTGTCTTCTAAACGCATAGCTACATCACCTGTTCGGTATCTCAAAAAAGGCATTCCTACACGCCATAGCGGTGTAAGTACGATCTCACCAGGTTGTCCTGGTGGGAGGGGCTTTAGAGTATCTGGATCCAATATCTCAAATACAAAAAGATCTTCCCATGTATGAAGCCCCTTCTGTTCAAAACATTCCCCTGCAGGATGCCCCACCTCAACCATTCCATAAAGATCATAGAATTTCATATCAAGCTCTTTTTCCATTCTGCTTCTATAACTCTGTGACCACGATTCTCCTCCAAGTATTGCAAGGCGCATTCCTACCTTTCTTAGATCAATGCCCATTTCCTTTGCTCTCTTTAATATTGACAGAAAATAAGCAGGGCCTGAGAGTATGCCAGTAGCACCAGCATCCGCCATAACACTGATCATATTATCCATAAAAAATGATGTATGGATAAAAGGGATGACTCTTGCCCCAGCTAGGACAAATCCATCAAATAGTTTTGGAATGGGGAATGATGCTTCTAACACATCACCCTTGCCTATTCCATACATAACTGAAAATCGCGCAAAAAGCTGTTTCCATGCATCAAAATCTTTTTCGCATACATATATTATCTTTGGGAAACCGGTTGTGCCGCCGGAGCTTAAAACATTAACAATCTCATCAAGAGGAACGCATAATAGATCTTCAGCCGGCATTTCTCTTGTATATTCAGTCAGAGGAAATTTTTGATAATCTTCTATGCTTTTAATATCTTCAGGTTTTATTCCTTCTTTGTCGAAAACGCTTTTATAATAAATAGAGTTTTCGTAAACCATCTTTAAATGTTTTTTTAATTTATCCAGTTGCACCTTTTCTATGGTCTCCTGTGAAGCTGTTTCAATCTCCGGATTCCAATATTTTCTCTCTTCGCTCATTTCTAACTCCTCCTTAAATAATTATTTTGGTCTGTTATCGATAACCTTCATAACTTTGTAACCACCTGGAGCTATAGGGATAGTGCCTGCAGGGACTATCTCTGAGTACACAGGAATATTTAAGCGGTTCTCAAGTTCATCGCTCACATGCTTCTCATAATTGAGATCAGGCAATTCACAAGTTGTTTCTATTTTAACTACAAGTTTATCCATATCCCAATCATCAAAGATCAGTTGATATGTAAGGGTGGTATTCGGTATATCACCAATAATTAACTCGACATCCCAAGGCATTAACTCTTTACCTCTAACAGTGAAGATATCCTTTAAGCGTCCTGGAATTGGTTTAAGCCAAGTTTTGCCTGTTCTACCGCAATGTGGGCATGGCTCAGTAGTAAAAGAATTCTCAAAGACATCCTCCAGGCTGAACCGAACAAAGGGAGCTACATGATTGAAAAAATTAGTAATAACAAGCTCGCCTCGTTCTCCTGGGGCAGCCCTGATCCCTGTACCAGGCTTAACAACCTCAAATACAGAAAGGTCTTCACTTTCATGGAAAAAATCTAAATTATTCGCCGCAGAGTGAAGGCATTCAGTTGCAATAGCAGTCTCATAAGCGCCAATAATATTAGGAAAGCCTTTGGGTTTTTTGTAAACAGAGCGCAATTGCTGCCGTAGTCTTGAGGAAAGTGGAGTACCTCCAGGAAGGATCACATCATAGGGAGGATCTGCACCCATCTTTTGGAATTGAGCAGCTAAACCTATTAAAAATTCAGGAGCCATAAATGTGCATAAGGGATTATAATGTTTCCCAAGCTCTAGCTGGAAAGCAGCGCTTGCAGCAGGGTCAGCTTGATAACCGAATATTTCTTCGTGGTAATGAACTAACCCTACTCTTCCGACTGCGTTGTTCATTACCTTTACCAGCGAACCCTTAGCAACAGGGGCAAAATCTACAAAGCATCCTCCTGGTCTACTGCCCCCGGACCATATCCAACGGACACGTGATTCCTCCAGAGCTTCAATATCCTCTAAAAGCCAGGGGTGCATAGTCGGTTTGCCTGTTGTTCCGGTTGAGCGATAAAGCGCAGGCACATATGGTAAAAGCTCCTTTACAGTCCTAGTGCCAAAGAGTGGGTAATCTGCTTCGTCTGCTCTTAACTGACTCTTCCTCCATACTGGCAGCTTTTCCATATCGTCATAGGTTTTAATATCTTCCGGTTTTACACCTACCTCATCCCACATTTTCCTGTAGAATTGTGATTTTTCATAAGCCCAATGTACAATATGACGCAGGTGTTTATCTCGTAGCTCCACTACATGCTCACGCGGAGCATGTTCAATATGATTAAAACATTCATCATTAGGTTGAGGGGGAAGGTCAACTCTAATCGATCCATCTCTTTTAAATTCCTCTAACCATCCCCTTACTTCATCAATAGCAGCCATATACTCCTCCCTTAGTTATTAGATTTTTGATAAAAACAAATAACGTGACTGCTCAGCTATATTTAAAATTTAAACAAGAGGTGTAATTTAAGGGGATATGGGGATTATTGAGATATGGAGATGATAAAAAGTGTTTTAAAATTTCCTCAATCTCTTCCATTTCTTTATTTCCTTATTTTACACTTTTATAAAAATTCAAAATATTCGAGCAGTTAAGAGATAGTTGAATAGTTACCAAATAACTATAAAAAAGAATCGATAGTCTTTGCTATATTATGAAATATGCTAAATCATAATTAGAAAAAAGTTTTTAGTTATTCAATTAATGCTAATGCGGATTCACTTATAGATAGAATAATTAAATCTTTTAAAAAAAATTTTAATAATCGATTATAATTCTGATGAAGAAATACTTAAGTAGTTTTCAATTAGAATAATCTCAATTTTTTTTGTCAGAAAAATTAGCCAGAGAATTTTTTGGGCAATA
>JAXHTB010000273.1:0-5548 GCA_034190185.1 Spirochaetota bacterium
AGAATTTTTACGCATAGTAGGACAAAAAAATATAAATGATGTCTTGAATCATTATATATTAGATTGGACAGCGCCTTATGATATAAAGAGAACTATTGAAGCCTTTAAGGAATTCCAGACAAAAGGAGCCGCCAGAAATTTTGATATGGATATAGTTCGCTCAGACGGAAATATTATCCCAATCTCAATCAACGCTAATGTGGCGAGTGTCAAGGGGATAGATCATATCTTTGTTTTGAGTACTGACATTACTGAGCGTAAGAAGATTGAAAAAGAGTTAAAGGATAGCGAGGAATTGCTGCGTAGAAGTCAGGAGTTTAGCAATATGATTTCCTGGGATACAGATATTTTAAACGATTCTATTCGATGGTCAGGTGATGTGGAGTCGCATTACGGTTATTCTGCTAAAGAGCTCAATAATATAAAAGCCTTTTATAAATCAATTCATCCTGATGATTTCGCAAAAGTTGATGAATCGCTTATGGAAAGTATCAATAACGGATGCGATTATAGATCTGAATTCCGTGTTGTATGGCCAGACGGGTCTGTTCACTGGCTGTTGGCTTGGGGCAATGCACTGCGTGATGCTGATGGACGAGCAACGAACATGATAGGAATGGGAAGGGATATTACAGAATATAAACAGGCAGAGTTGGCTCTTCGGGAAAGTGAAGAGAAATATCGTCATCTGGTTGAACATGCAAATGATGGTATTGCGCTTGTTCAGGAAACAATACTTGAATATGTAAATCCGCGCTATGCAGAAATACTCGGTTACTCAGTAGACGAGATGATTGGCACTAGGTATTCCGATTATATCTCTCCTCATGAAAAGGATAGAGTGATTAATATATATAAGAGTCGTTTAGCAGGGGAAGATGTTCCTCCAAGATACGAAACAATTCTAGTAAGAAAAGATGGCAAAGAGATTATTGTTGAAATTAATGCAAGCTTAATTACTTTTGGTGGAAAACAATCTCACTTTGTTATAATTAGAGACATGACAGAGCGTAAAAGAGCGGAGGAAGAAAGAGATAGACTTAAAAATCAACTTCATCATTCTCAAAGGATGGAGGCGATTGGAACATTGGCAGGCGGGATAGCGCATGACTTCAATAATCTACTTATGGGAATACAGGGACGCACCTCTTTGATGATGATGGATATAGATGGATCTCATCCATTTTTTGAACATCTTATGGGAATTGAGGATTATATCCACAGCGCAGCAGACCTGACAAAGCAGCTTTTAGGTTTTGCAAGGGGTGGTAAATACTATGTTAAACCAACTGATCTTAATGATTTAATACGCAAAACTTCAAGCATGTTTGCCCGTACAAGGAAGGAGATCAGGATCCATGAAAAATATAATAATGAATTATGGACAGTTGATGTGGATCAGGGACAGATTGAACAGGCTGTATTAAATATGTATGTGAATGCCTGGCAGGCAATGCCTGCTGGAGGAGATCTCTATATTGAAACTGAGAATGTTGTGCTAGATAAGAATTATATCAAACCCTATGATGTTCAACCTGGAGAGTATGTAAAAACCTCTATAACAGATACAGGTGTTGGTATGGATAAAAAGGTACAACAAAGAATTTTTGAGCCATTCTTTACTACAAAGGATATGGGCAGGGGAACGGGATTAGGATTAGCTTCTGTATATGGGATAATTAAAAATCATGGCGGCATTATCAATGTTTACAGCGAAAAAGGTCATGGTAGCACATTTAGTTTTTATCTACCAGTAACAGATAAGGAAATAGTAATAGAAAGTGAATATTCAAAAGAAGTAGTCAAGGGGGAGGGTATAGTTTTAATTGTAGATGATGAGGATATGATACTAGATGTAGGTGAGCGGCTTCTAGATAGCTTTGGTTATATAGTTTTAAAAGCAAATAATGGATATGATGCTATAGAAATATATAAAAAAGAGATGAATAATATAAAATTAGTTATTCTAGATATGATTATGCCAGGCTTAAGCGGCGGAGAGACATATGATAAATTAAGGGAAATCAATCCTGATATAAAAGTTCTTCTTTCAAGCGGATACAGTATCAATGGAGAGGCTAGTGATATAATAAATCGTGGATGCAATGGTTTTATTCAAAAACCATATAATATGAAACAGTTGTCACAAAAGATTTTTGAGATATTAAATAGAAAGTAATTTGAAAGGGCAGGTTAATTAGTTTGATGCAAATAATAATTAATGGTTTACAAAGTATGTTGTGTATTCTAAAAATCAACTATGAAAGATAATAAGCTCCAAATTGATATCAACTCTCACACAAGGCTTTGCTGTATATTCGGCAATCCTGTTAAGCATTCTCTTTCCCCGGTAATGCAGAATGCTGCATTCAGGTCTTGCAGCATTGACGTTGTATATCTCGCCTTTGAAGTGAATGATATTAAGGATGCTGTCTCTGCTATGAGGTCTCTTAATATTATCGGCGCAAGCGTTACAATTCCATTCAAAAGGGAGATAATGAAATATCTGGATCATATCGATCCTCTGGCTGATATGATCGGTTCTGTGAATACACTAAAAAATAACAACAACAGGATCGTCGGATATAATACTGACGGACAAGGAGCGTTATCATCACTTATTGAAAAGGGTATACCGGTGAGAGACTCAAAAATATTGATATTAGGTAATGGCGGTTCAGCAAGGGCAATAGCATTTACTCTTCTTAAGGAAGACGCCAAAATTATAATAGCAGGCAGAAATGCGGAAAGGGTATCGGCGCTTGTGGATGATCTTAAAAGAGGAAGCGCAAACGTAGGTTCCCTTTTGATAAAGGATATTTCTCTCGATTTTATGAAGGGAATCGATGTTATAATAAATACAACCCCTATAGGAATGACTCCAAAAGAAGATTATAGTCCTCTTGATGAGAAACTTATTCTAAAGGATCATACTATATTCGATATAGTTTACTCACCGAATACAACAAAATTGCTGCAGATTGGAAAGAGCAAGGGATGTAAAATAATTCATGGCATAGACATGCTTATTTATCAGGGTGTAAAGCAGTATGAGATATGGACAGGTCAAAGGGCTCCATTTGATGTCATGAAGAAAAGCATTGAAGAGTATATTTCAGAGATTTGAGCCTATGAAAGATGTTTCCAAAAAACTGGACCAATTATTAAATAATGAAAGGGTAGGATTTCAGCAATATAAGGACTACTCCCTGAAAAATGTTGAGTTTCTACTCAATCACTTTGGCAATCCTCATAATAGATTAAAAGCAGTTCATATTGCAGG
Organism: Spirochaetota bacterium; assembly: GCA_034190185.1. Lineage (GTDB taxonomy): Bacteria > Spirochaetota > UBA4802 > UBA4802 > JAFGDQ01 > JAXHTB01. The sequence goes on from JAXHTB010000273.1 coordinate 3,284, forward strand.
AACCAATGGAAAGGGATCAGTTGCATATATGCTGAATCATATAATGATCACTGCCGGATACAGGACAGGACTATATATTTCTCCACATCTAACAAAAATAAACGAAAGGATCAAGATTGATAACATCGATATTGCGGATGAGATGCTTAATAGATACATAGATGAGATGTTTGATGTTCTAGCAAAAAATGACGATATCAATCCAACATACTTTGACGCGCTTACCCTTATTGCGTTCAGATATTTCTATGAGATGAATGTAGATATTGCTGTAATTGAGACTGGACTTGGAGGTAGACTTGATTCGACAAATATCATTTTTCCTTTAATATCGATAATTACAGATATATCGATAGACCATAAATTCATTCTAGGGAATAGCATCCAGGAAATAGCGCAGGAAAAAGCAGGGATAATAAAAGCGGAAACACTAGTTGTAACGTCTAATAGAAAGAAAGATATAATTAATATACTTACTAAAAAATCGGATGAAGTTTCTTCCAGTATGTATCTATACAATAAAGATTTTAGGGTTAAAAGAGTAAGATACCTAAACGGTATGAGAATAAGGTTCGATTATTATTCCAGGGATGATTGTATAATTAAAGATATTGAGTTAAAAATACCATGCAAATTCCAGACAGTTAACGCTTCCCTTGCCATAACATCATCCCTTCTGCTAAAAAGATACGGCTTTAATATTGGGGAGGAAGAGATAAAAAAAGGGCTTCACTCATTGATCATTCCTGGCAGGTTTCATATCCTTTTACAAAAACCTCTTATGATATTTGATCCTGCTCATAACATTGAGGCATTAAAGGCAGTGATAAAAGCCCTTAAGTTGAGTTTTCCTGATAAAAAATATTCTGTTATCCTAAGTTTTATGAAGGATAAGGATTACAGATCGATGATAAAACTTGTAAAACGCGATCTAACAGATCATATTTACTATTATGAGATAGATGAAGAGCGGTCCCTTAAGGTATCAGAATTACAAAGTGATGCTGAGAAATTATTGTTTCATGATATCAGGACCTTGAGCAAGATGAGTGATTTAATCGATGTCATATTAAGTGATATAGATGGAAATTCTCTTTTTTTAATAACAGGTTCATTTCGGTTGTATGAGTTAGCTGTGACCATCTCCTCGAAAATTCAGAAGTCTTTTACTATTGATAAGAAAGACTAAATATTTCATATATCTTCATAGATCTATCAATAGAATATTTTTCTCCATCTGTATGATTTATGTTTTATAAATAATAGATTGATGATAATTGTAGCTGATAATATCCACATTATGAATCCAGTTGTTGAGGATGCTATATATAGAATGGATCCTGATCCAATTCAGGATATTGTATGCAGATGTAAAGCTGCAGGTGCAAGTATTATTGATATTAATCCTGGACCTCTTTCTAAATCGCCGGAAGAAAAGATAACTTTCATTATAGAAGCTGTTCAGGAAGTATCAGACCTTCGCCTTTCCTTGGATACATCTAATCCAAGGGCTTTGGCTGCTGGCATAGAGATATGCAAACAGAAACCGATTATCAATGGTTTCTCTCTTGAACCAAAGAAATTGACAAATATACTTCCGCTTGCAGCAGAATATGATACCGATATTGTTGGATTTCTTCTTTCAGAAAAGGGGCAGGTTTTAAAAAATGCTGATGAGAGATTGAATGCTGCTCTTATGCTTATAGAGGAAGCTGATAGAATTGGATTAAGTCATAAAAGGATTATTTTTGATCCTATTATTGTTCCTATAACATGGCAGGATGGAACCAGACAGGTAAGAGAAACTATTATTACTATTCAAAGTTTAAGTACCCTTATTGGGACATCTGTGAAGTCGATCATTGGGCTTTCAAATTTTACAATTGGCAGTCCATCCTTAGAAAAAACACTTCTTCTTGAACAGATTTACTTACCTATTCTAGCAAATGCTGGATTAAATATGGTGCTTCTTAATGCTATGCATGAAAGAACACTCAAGGTTGCTAATATATACAATTTTTTGAATCGAGATGTTATATTTTCATGGGAGGAGATATAGTATTTTATAAAGGATTAAATTCACTACCTTCCTCCAAATAAATATTTAGAATTATGAATACATTTAGCAATATATTTAATATTTTCATCGACAAATTAATTAGGATCAGTATCTTTGATAAATTAATATTAATTAATACTGTTTTTGCTATTTTCGGAATAGTTCTTCCTGTGGCAAGATATTACATTTTTGAGTCATACTTCTAT
>JAXHTB010000274.1:0-5527 GCA_034190185.1 Spirochaetota bacterium
CGATACAGTTCACATCTTTAGCAGCAGTCCCGATCTCCAGTCCGGTAATGCCCGAAACATAGTATACTCCATTATCACCTTTAATAAATTGTATCATAAAATTCTTCTTTCTATGTAACTACAAAGCAATATTAATTCTAATATTATTATTCGAAAATTGTAAACTTTTAGTAAAACCCAAAATAACATAATATGATTTATATCTATTTTAGGATTGAATTTTTACATTTTATCAATAATGTTTATAAATTTACGCTACAGCTTAGTTATTCCCTTTATTATTTAATTTTAAACATTGAACCTTAAACTTATAAGACAATGTTGTATCTTTGCTTAGAAAATCCTGATATTTTTCTATAACCAATCCCTTTTACTAATTCCTCAGCCTTATGAAACATATATGCCACTTCTTCTGGCAAATGAGAATCAGATCCAAAAGTGATTGGCACATTTTTATTGAATAGAATTTCGATGATTTCAGAAGAAGGGTATATCTCATTAACGGGTTTTCTGAGTCCTGCAGTGTTTATCTCAACAGCAATATCTCGTTTCGATATTATTTCAGCTAAATTTTCTAAGTCGCTTTTAAAATTTTTTTTTGCTCTATGTCCAAATTTTTTTATAAGATCGAAATGACCAATTATATTTATCTGTCCAGATTGAATAATCTCTTTAATATTATCGTAGTATTCAGCATAGACCTCATCAATATCCCTTTTATCGAATTCATCAATAAAATCGGAGTGATCAAAAGACCAATCCCCAAGAAAATGACAGGAACCGATAATGTAATCAATTCTATCATCGTTCAAATATCTTCTATCAAAGGATTCATGAAGAGGAAAATCAACTTCAAAGCCAATTTTAATTACGATTTCATCTTTATAGATCTCTTTTTTTTGTTCAATTAAATTAAGATATAACTCAGTCTCCTGTGGCTTCATTGTAATACCCTCTCTAAGACCTACTGGCAGAGGAGCATGATCTGAAAATCCAAACTCAATAAGATTAGCATCTATTGCTGTTTTTATGTAGTCATCTGGTGTGCCTGAGGCATGTCCACAGAGATATGTATGATTGTGATAATCAACTAAAGCCATTAAAATCCATGTCTGAAATAGAAGAAGGAAATCTCATCGAGGGTTTGGGATATGATGCTGTTACTATTACTTGGTTTTTTAATAAAGAATTTATCTATCAAATTATCTGATGAATGAGATATAATTGAAATCATATACCAAAGAGGAGGAATTCTAATATCATTTCCTTCTTTAATTTGTGGCATCCTTTCAAATAGGTTTTTGTTTGATAATTCAGTAAGATGAAAGGGGACAAATTCAGAATATTCGTTAAATTTAGAATCTTTTACAGAATAAAGATGAGGATGATGCAAGTATATAACTAGTATCTTCTTATTTCTAATATATAATGACATAAGTTCGATATTACCTATCTCTATATGTCTTGGACGAAGAACGATCTTATTAATATTCTCCAGCTCTCCCCTTTGAGGATATATGGAAAGAAGGAACCTTATATAGTCAGCTCCTTTGATCAACCCCTTGCCCCCATTATAAATAATTCTTGGATGTATTATATCGATTCCAGATTTATTATATTTAAATTTATCTACAAGGTAAAAATTATCAAATCTATTTTTTATAAGATTATCAATATCATTATAGATATCAACATCTATATTCTCCACCTCAAGCTGAAGAGGTTTGTCAGACTGGATCTTATTATAGTCTTTATAATATTCTTCAATATCAAACATAAATAAATTTTAATAAATAAGTAAATTTAGGCAAGTCTTTTTTATCTGAATTAATATAAATCGATGATACCTTTTGTTTCAGGTTCAAGATCGTTGTTATTCCCTTTATCTAACAAGCGGAGTTTTATGTATCCATTTACTTCTTAATGCTAAATATGAGTATCATGTTTTATTACCTAATTAATACTGTTATATGTATATGAAAATGTATAGCCTTGTCTAACAATCTTAAAGTTAAATTGAGTATAATAGGATGATACAGAAAAATTTGTAACATTATGAAATTTATAGTTGACTTATAAATAGCAAATATACATTTTTTAAAGGCTTCCCTCACTTGTTGCAGGTGATGGTAAACAGTTCTTTATCGAAAAATAAACTATAAATTTATAGCTGAAATAGTATAGTCATGAAATATATACAATTAAGAGTAGACTATACAGCCCTATTAAATGTATGAATATGATCTGTTATGTTACTACTAAAGTATGTTTTCCTATATACCAATACAGATCAGATTAAATTGCAGATGATTAATGTCGATTAAGAAATTTAAAAAATTTTATAATATAGCTATTTCAGTTAATTAATTATTAAATTGAGTAATACTTTTGGAGGATAGTTGTGCCGACATATGATTATGAATGCCAAAAATGCGGGCAAAAATTTGAGATATTTCATTCTATGAATGATAATTCAGAAAAAAATTGTGATAAGTGCGGCAGCAAAGCTAAAAAACTTATAAGCCCTGGCGCTGGTATAATTTTTAAAGGATCTGGTTTTTATGTAAATGACTATAAAAAGAATGATAGTTCTAATGGAGTTTCGAAAACCAGCAGCTCAAACAACAGCGCTGTATCAGGTAGCGACTCAGGCAGTGATTCAGAAATCAATACAGATAGCGCTTCAAATAATAATGAAAGCAGTACAAAAAGCTCAGATGTCGCAAAAACTGATTCAACATCAACAAGTAATGATGTACAGAAGCGCAGCGCTTAGAATATAAACAAGAATTTTAATTTAATAGAAATAAAATAGTTCACTCTTTTCTATTACTAATATCGTTTATTATTGTGCGCCTTTTGTTAATCTCGCCCTTCTTTGTCTATAGATGGTTAGAAGGTATTTTTCTATAGTTACAAGGGCTTTCCATGAAATAACTTCACCTTTAATTTTATATCCCACAAGAGAATCTATAAAATTTCTGATTATTTCAGGAGATTTTAATATATCCGGAGATACAAGAAGGTATTCCATATCATTTATAAGCAGATTCTGACTTCTCTTAGGATATAGCACTTTTCTCGCATTATATATTGGAACAACAGTCTTTATATTATGATCACGCAATTCTTTAATTATTCTGTCAAGTAAAGGTTCATTCTGAGGAGTAAGTTCAATAAGATCGGAAATTGGGATAAGTGGTGAATTTTTATTAATTGCTTTATGATATATCTGTTTTGCTTCCTTTGATAATTCCTTGACTGGAAGAGATTTGCCAGATTGCTTATTTATTCTTTTTCTCTTTTTAAAAGTAAACAACGATTTAAAAAAATTCATCATCACAGAGAAGAACGGTTTCTTCTCTTTTTCCTCAAATAACTGACTCTCATAGTCTTCTTTTAATGAGAGATTTTTTTTAACATTGGTATAATCTTCAACTATCTTCTTTATGATACCTACTTTCTCATAACTTATTCTAAGTAGTGATTCAAGATTTTCGTTAGATGATAACAGGTTAATAGCTACTCTATATAGAATATCCAATTGGGATTCAGCTTTATTCCTTTCTGAAGGAGACATACTAGCTGCCTTTTCTGGCTGGTACACAATGAGTTCATTAAGCTCAGATATCAAATTAAAAAATTGTGCTCCATCAATAAAGTATACTACATCATTATCATGAGGATAGTGAAGAATTCTATTTTCTATTAGATTTTTTGGGATAGACCATTTCCTTAAAAGGTCTAGGCTAAGTTCTGTTATAGTATTAATTATATCAGGTTCAGTGGTGATCTTATTCTCTCTTATAAATTTTACGATATCGTCGTTCAGGGTATCAACAGGATCAAGAATTTTATTTACTTTTGTAAGGCATTTGATCAATGACTGAAGATTTTTTACATCAATCAGATCTTTTTCTCCTAGTGTAGTTGATAAATCATCGATAAAAATACTGAAAAGGTAATCAAGTTTAGGGTCTCTATAATCACTAAAATCGGCATTTAAAATCCCAAATTTCTTTAATCCTCTGCTTACTGAATCAGAATATACAGAAATTATTTCCTTAAGTCTTATGAGATTTAGTGAATCCTTTACAAGATGATAATTCTGGGAATGGAAGCAATAATCTTCTGATCGTTCAATCTTATGATGGTCCAAACTATAATTTTTGTATGTAAATATCGTTTTGCCTAATTCATGTTTAACAATCCTTGAGATGTCTGTTTTATTATTTGTATTTTTTAAAAGTCTGGATAAATTGAAAAGCCTGAATCTTTTTAATAGATTAAGCAGGTTTTCTATAGATACAGCATCTCTTAATTCTTGTATTTTTTGATAATCAGTTTCGCCCAGCATTATTGTATATTCTACAGTTTCAATTACGTTAAGCTTCTTTTTTGTCGACTCACCGATTTGGAAATTGAATGAAACAATTGGTTTTACTATATGAGGGAAGCGCTTTGTTAATATATCAATAAGATATTCAATAGTTCTATCGCGTGTGCTGGTGAAAGGAATTTTTATATTTCTGGATTGTTTCAGATCTTCAAGGGTTGAGAGAATCTTTTCCCCTGCAGGAAGCGATTGCAACTGATAATGTAATATTTCATTTAGTACCTCATAAATATGAGGTTCATGAGATGTTCTTTCATCCAGGAAGGAAAATTTATTAATTAAATCAATATTTTTTAATTTATCCTGAGGCATGATCTTATAATTTATGATTTATATTTAGACGATAATATATATTAAGTAATCAAAGGAATTATAATATTAAGAATATCTTCAGCTTTTACACTACTCTGTTCACCACTTTTCATATCTTTTATTGTATAACTGTCTGCAGCTATCTCATCTTCGCCAATTATTATTGCATATTCTGCTCTTTCTCGATCAGCCTTTTTGAACTGCGGTTTAAAACCTTTAGGATTGGGATCGAAGTCTGCTGAAATATTATGAGATCTTAACAGATTAAGAAGCTTTACTGCCTTAATAAAGGCTTTGTCTCCTGAATAGATAATGAATACATCAATTGTCTGCGGCGAAATCTTTTTCTCTTCAATCAACAGCAATATCCTTTCAATCCCTGCAGCAAACCCAACTGCAGGAGTGGGTTTTCCTCCGAATGTCTCTACAAGGGTGTCATATCTCCCGCCTGCAGCAAAGGCATTCTGTCCCCCAAGACTCATGCTTACAAATTCAAAGGTTGTTTTTGTATAATAGTCAAGCCCTCTTACAAGAAATGGGTCCTCAGTAAAGGATATATCATTCATATTAAGGTATTCCTTAACCGTGCTATAGTGTTCTTTGCAATCTTCACAAAGATAGGATGAAATAATTGGAGAATCCTTTTTAAGCTCAATACAGTTATGCTTTTTACAGTCCAGAATCCTTAGAGGATTTTTGTCCAGTCTTCTAGTACAATCTTCACAGAGTTTATCTAATTGACCAGAGAAAAAGGTCTTCAGCTCTTTAATATACTCCATTCTGCATGCATGACAACCGATAGAATTCAATAAGATGGAG
>JAXHTB010000275.1:0-5479 GCA_034190185.1 Spirochaetota bacterium
TACGAAATTACAGCAAAAGGTTAACATCGAATCGTCATTTAATATTCCCACAATGTCTGATGTCGAGTTTAAAAAATTTAGCGACTTTATCTATACGGAATGCGGCATCAATCTTCCGCCAGCAAAAAGGATAATGCTCACAGCGCGTCTTAATAAACGCCTTCGCGCGCTTGGAATGAACTCCTTTAGTGATTACTACAATTATGTATTAAGCCCCAAGGGATATGACGAAGAACTTTCCTGTATGATAGATGTTGTTACAACTAATAAGACAGAATTTTTTCGAGAGGCTGCGCATTTCGATTATCTTGTCAATTATGTTTTGCCGGAGCTCATAGAGAGCAAACGATTCCGCCTAACAAGCAGGATCAATATATGGTGCGCAGGCTGTTCCACAGGGGAAGAGCCTTATACCCTTGCTATTGTGCTTTCCGAATTTTTCAACAGCAATAAAAAGGGCAAATTCTCCATACTTGCGACTGATATATCTACTCAGGTATTAGGAATAGCCAGAGGAGCGGTATATAACGAAGATACTCTTCGATCTGTTTCAGATGAATTAAAACGAAAATATATTATGCGTGGCAAAGGCTCAAAAGAGGGCGCCTGCAGGATTGTGCCGGAGCTTCGAAACTGTATTACTTTCAAACGGCTCAACTTAATGGATAAGGATTTTGGCATAAGAACAATGATGGACATTATATTCTGCCGTAATGTTGTCATCTATTTTGACAGAGAGACGCAGAGAGAACTGTTTAGGAAGTTCTATAGTCAACTAACGCCTGGCGGGTATCTTTTCATAGGCAATTCTGAGACGCTGCACGGCATTAACGATCAATTTGAGTCTGTAGCTCCGACTGTCTACAGGAAGTTATGAAAAATTTTATTTGTTTTTTGGGAGGTTAGTCTACAAGTGAAAAAGAAGATACAGGTATTGATAGTCGATGACTCTGCTGTTGTGCGGCAGACTCTAAGTGATATACTTGAGTCTGACCCCGAGATTGAGGTTATGGACACTGCAGGAGATCCATTCATAGCGGCAGAAAAGATAAAGAAGAGAGTTCCGGACGTAATTACCCTTGATGTTGAGATGCCGCGGATGGATGGGATCACTTTTCTTCACAAGATAATGAGCCAGCATCCAATACCTGTTGTTATGTGCTCCAGTCTCACTGAAGCAGGCTGCGAGACCACACTAAAGGCTTTAGAATATGGAGCGCTGGATATTATTACCAAACCGAAAGTTGGCATAAAAAATTTTCTCGAAGAATCGAGTATCAGAATTTGTGATTCTGTAAAGGCAGCGGCGCAGGCACGTATTAAGCCGATATCTAAAAGGCGCAATGTTCCGACAGGCAAGCTGACAGCGGATGCTGTACTTGCACCGCCCACGGGTAAGGCAATGATACGCACAACTGAAAAGATAGTTGTTGTTGGCGCGTCTACAGGCGGTACAGAAGCAATACGCCGCTTTCTGGAAGTGCTTCCGCTTGACTGCCCTGGTATTGCGATTGTTCAGCATATGCCTGAAAATTTCACTAGAGCATTTTCCAACAGATTGAACAGTCTCTGCCAAATTCAAGTAAAAGAGGCTGAGGATGGAGACAGTATTCTGCGAGGAAGGGCACTCATTGCACCTGGCAACAGGCATACTCTCTTAAAGAGAAGCGGGGCGCGATATTACGTCCAGGTCAAGGACGGACCTTTAGTGTGCAGGCATCGACCTTCGGTTGATGTTCTGTTCCGCTCCGCTGCCCAGTATGCAGGCAGCAATGTTGTGGGAGTCATCATGACTGGTATGGGAGATGATGGGGCAAGAGGCATGCAGGAGATGAAGAACTCCGGCGCTTATAATATTGCACAGGATGAGAATTCATGCGTAGTATTCGGTATGCCGCAGGAGGCGATCAAGCGTGATGCAGTGGATAGGGTTCTCCCTTTGGAATCTATTGCAGAGGCGACGCTTAGAGTAAGCTCTAAATAATTAGCCATGACAAGATATAGGTTCACATCTTACAGGTAATAAAATGTAAAAACAATATATATTCTTAATAATATGAGATGGAATTGAAGGAGAAAAAAAATGGAAGATTTAAAAACAGAAGAAATGGTTAATCAAGAACTTAGGTCTGATGATGACTATGTAAAATACTTAACCTTTAAACAGGGTAATGAACTCTACGGCATTGTGGTAAGCAGCGTTAAAGAAGTGATCGATTATACTCATGTTACCAAGGTGCCAAGAGCGCCGCAATATATAAGGGGCGTAATAAACCTTAGGGGTGATGTTGTTCCGCTTGTTGATATATCCTCATTATTCTATAACGAAAAAAACGAAATTACTAAATTAACATGTATAGTGATAGTGGAAGTCGATTATGATGATAATAATAAAGTAATGATAGGAATGTTGATCGATGCTATCAATTCTGTCGCTGATATTTCATCAAAGGATATTGAACTACCGCCCGAATTTGGAGCAAAGATACCAGTGGAATATATATCTGGAGTTGGAAAAATTGAAAATAAATTTGTCATATTGCTTAATGTAAATAAGGCGCTCGATATTAATGAACTTTCCAGATTTAATAAAGAAGAGCAAGGTATAAATAATAGCATGTAATGTGGATATAGCAAATTAATTCTATAAACACAACTAATTCTTAATGATGTGTTTGGTTTTCATTTCTTTTTATTAGGTAAAGTGAAGGGGGAAAAAAGATTATACAAATGATGTTTAAATATGATCATAGATCCAAAAAAATAGAATACTGATTCTTCGTATTACATGAATGTATAAAATAAAATATAAAATTTAAGTATCCATGATCATTAGATTTCCATGTATTATCCATGGAAATATCTGGATGAATAATATAATATTATAGGAGCAGAAAGATGACATCTAAAGATAAATATAATCAGGACATTATAAGAATGTTTTTTGTTGAAAGCAGAGAGATGCTTGTCAATGGTGAAGAGCTTCTGCTTGACATAGAAAAAGGCGGGGGGGATAAAGAATTACTTGATGCTCTGTTCCGAACAGTACATACAATTAAGGGTTCCGCAGGCATGTTTGATTTTACAGACATTGAGGACTTTACGCATATAGTAGAAAATATTCTCGATGATGTAAGGAATGAGAAGATCTCGATCGATTCGAATATGATATCACTCCTTCTTGACTGTAATGATCATATATCAAATCTTCTTTCTTTCTCTGAAAATCCTGATAACAGCTCTCTATCTCTTGATGAAAATCTGACAAAGACAGACATATATTTAAGGGATCAATTAAACCAATACTTTTCTTCAGATAAAATAAAAAAGATCGATAATTCGAAACATAAAAAGGAAGATCCAGCAGAGGAAACCGATGAGGGAAATGGAGAGAAGGTGTTGAATGAATGCTGGCATATATCAATAAGATTTGGGGAGAATCTGTTCCGCAGCGGATTAGACCCGCAATCCTTTATCAGTTATCTTAAAGGGCTTGGTGATATTAAGGGGATAGTAACCCTGCCAGATGCATTGCCTTCCCTTGAGGAGATGGACAGTGAGAGCTGTTACTTCGGCTTGGAGATAGACTTTAAGGGAAATATTACTAAAGAGGAGATTGAAGATGTCTTTGAGTTTATGAGGGACGACTGTGAGATTAAGATCCTTCCTCCCAAAAGCAATATCTCTGATTATGTTCAGCTTATTTTTGACCTGCCGGAATCAGCTCCGCGAATCGGCGAAATATTGCAGGAGATCGGCACATTAACTGAGTCTGAGCTTGAAAAAGCCCTTGATCTTCAGAAAAAAGCAAATTCATTAATTAAAAAAGACGAACCTAGTAAGCTGCTTGGTGACATTCTGCTTGAAGAGAAGATAGTGCAAAAACCTGTCCTGGATGCTGCTCTTGAAAAGCAGGAGAGGATAAAAGGTATTGATGATAAATCTAAGAAAACTATTAGGGTTGACGCTCAGAAGCTGGACAATCTTATCAATCTGGTTGGCGAGCTTGTTATTACCAGCGCTAATATTAAACAGCTTTCAGAAAAAAACGGCGATGCTGATATAGTGGGAGCTGTTTCTGTAATGTCAAGATTGATTGAGGATATTCGTGACAGCACAATGAATGTACGGATGGTACAGATCGGTGAAACATTTAAACGTTTTGAGCGCGTTGTAAGAGACTTAAGTCGCGATAGGGGCAAGAATATTAAATTAGTTATAAGTGGGGGCGAAACAGAACTTGACAAAACTCTTATTGAAAAGATAACAGATCCTTTAATGCATCTAGTGCGCAATGCGATCGATCATGGTATAGGATCAAGCGAGGAGAGATTATTACAAGGGAAGCCTGAAAGAGGATCGATATTATTAAATGCTTATCATGAAACTGGAAGTATAGTTATAGAGGTAAAAGACGATGGCGAAGGGCTTAACCGCGAAAAGATATTTGCAAAAGCTGTTGACAAAGAGCTTATCAAGGCGGATCAGAATATATCTGACAACGATCTATTTCAGTTAATATTTGAGCCTGGATTTTCAACTGCTGGAGAAGTTACAAACATATCAGGACGCGGTGTTGGTATGGATGTTGTAAAACGCAATATAGAATCGCTGAGAGGAAGCGTTGTGTTAAATACAATTGAAGGAGAAGGCACAACTATTCGGATTCATCTTCCTCTGACATTGGCTATTATTGACGGATTCATGGTTGAAGTTGGCGACTTTTCTTATGTATTACCATTAGACATCGTAACAGAGTGTACAGATATTTCCAAAGAAGACATCGGCAAGGAAGGCGGCAACTTCATCAACCTTAGAGGTGAGGTGCTGCCATTTATGCGTCTTAGAGATTTTTTTGGAGAAGAGGGCGATGCACCTGAGATAGAGAAGATCGTTGTGATTGAATCTTCGCAAAAAAAGGCAGGTCTTGTAGTGGACAGGTTAATTGGCGAATTTCAGACTGTTGTCAAGCCTCTTGGCAAGATATTCAGCTCTTTGGACTGGATCAGCGGCTCCACAATCCTTGGCACAGGTGACGTAGCATTGATACTCGATGTTTCAAGAATTATTAAACATATGCAGCAGGTGTCGATATAGCTACTGTAAATATATGCTGAATGTTTTGATATACTCAGATTTAGAATATAATAATAGATATGTTTAAAGAATTGAGTTTATCTGTAAAGGTCTTAGACTCGCAATAATGCAAAAGAAATCAACAGTAGGGGCGAACGGCCGTTCGCCCCTACTGCGATATATGGCATTGGTTAAAACAGATGTTCTCCTCCATTATATGGACTTCCATCAATTTCAGTGTTCCCATGATAGTGGCATTCTGTACACGGTCTATAAGAAGAACCAGGATGACATGTATCACAATTTCCGCCTAAGTCCATGTCATGCGGCCCTTTGTTAGGCTGCAGATGCCCAAGTTCATCATGGCATTTTCCGCAAAGATACATCCACTCCCTGTTTGCTT
>JAXHTB010000276.1:0-5461 GCA_034190185.1 Spirochaetota bacterium
AGAATAGAATAACATATCATCAATTCTTGATAGATATTCTCTGCATATTTGTCTTGCTTTAAAGATTTATTTGCATATTCAATGCATTTTTCATAATCTTCTTTTATTTTATAGTGTTTTATTATTGTAGAAAACAACTCTATTTGCTCTTCTTTAAACCTCTCCCTCTCATCAATACACCATTGAACATATCGATCTTCTTCAAATAGCTCACCCTGTAAAATGGATTCAGCATTTAAACAATGAATAAGTGAATCATCAAGGTCATTTCCTTCTTTTACTAACCTCATTTCTTCTCTAAATTTATCAACATCTACCCATCCACCGTCACCAAGGTAGATCTTATATGAGTCGCCCTCCCTTAAAAGATATGAGGAGGATTCTCCTCTTACAATCTCAGGTTCTAATATCTTTCTAAGTGAACTAAGCGCATCATGCAGATGATTAACAGTTTTTCTTGGATCCTCATAGGGCCATAAAAGCTCCATTAACACTTCTTTAGGCAAAAAACCTCGAGAACGCATATAAACAAGATATTTAAAAAGCATCTTAGCTTTTTTACTTCTCCATCTTGTTGCTGGTATTTCATCATTACCCCTGAATACTCTAAAATTGCCAAAACAGTAAACTTTGATACCTTCTGGAGATATCTTATCCATCTCATCCAAGATCACAGAAGCTACTTTGCTTATTTTTGGATCATTATTTTTTTGAAAAAGTAATAATTCCTCCTTAGGATATAAACCAGCCTCTTTAAAAATTGTATGTATATAACTTTGCATTTTCCCCTGTGCAAAGAGTTCAAGTAATAATGGAACAAGCCAATATTTTCCAAAGATAATCCAAATGTTATATCCATTCTCTTCGCATTGCTGCAGGCCGGTTAAAAGTTTATCCATAGCGATATCCTTATCTCCTTGCTCCCATAAGTAGCGAGCATATAAAATGTCTATTAAACAAACCCCAAATTTTGAACCTTCAACAAGCTCATGTGCATCTCCTAATAAAGGAAGCGCATTATCCCATTGTTTTTTATTTAGCAGGAACTCTATTAGATGCGCTTTTAATATACCCTCTTCGATAGGCAACATTAGTCCTTCAAGTATCTTTAAACCAGCTTTGATGCATTCTTCTGCAGCGACATTATAACCGGAATATTTATAAATATAATGCAAAGCTTGATAAACATATGCCTGCCTCCAATGACTTTCCGTCTCTTGAAAAATTCTCATACTCTCAATACAGTTCATAATTGCTTTTGAGGTATACTCCATATCTGTACCAGAAAGATCTACACCAATTAACAGATTCGACACCCTCTCAAAGGAATGATCTCTTTTTAATATTGATTCATAATGTTCAGCAGATGTATCTTTTTCAATAGAAAAGTTTAAAGCTATATCTAAAAGGAGCCATGCACGTGTATTATAATGATACTCCATTTCTTTTACCAAATTCAAACCCTGTCTTGCGTTTTCCAGTCCCTTAGTTGAGAGTCCCAAATAGAAACAGGATATCGATATTAAATGATAACTCATAGCAAGCTGTTTGTAAAAGCCAAATTTAAGTGCTAGTTCTCTTGCTTGTTCTCCTAATTTAATAGCAGTTTTAAAATCACCGGATAAAATAAAGCGAAAACCATGATTTATATAAATTCCGACACTAGACTCCTGGCTATTTAATTTATTTAATAAAGTCACTGCCATACTATAATATTGATCAGCAACATTCATTTTGCCCAAATGAGATGAAATAAATATTAGATGCCCTAGGATATCAATGCTATCAATAGAAGAATTATCTAGATTATTCAGCACTTCTCTAAGATTCATTTCCGCCTTTTCAAATTCTCCAATAATTAAATAATTGTAACCAAGACTGGTCATACATAGAATAACACCTTCCGAAGATCCTATAGTATTAAAAAGATTATAGGCTCTTTTGTAAGCCCATATTGCATCTTTTGTATTTCCGTTTAATTCCTTTACTATACCTTGAGTATACTGAATCCATGGTTCTTTACTTATATAGCTGTCTGGGATCTTCTCAAGATACGAATTTACAAGGTGAACGCGCCCCTCATTGATAAATCTCATCACTATCCTTCTTAACAACATCCACGCTTCCCCCCAATTCTCAGCTAAAAGATAATGCCTCAGGGTTTCTTCATCCTCTTCATAATTTCTCCAGAGAATTGCAGCGTCTTTATGCAGCTTATGAATGGCATCTTTGCTAAGCACATATTGTAGTTTCGTATGAAGAAAATCCCGAAAGAGATGATGATAATAATACCATTCCCTTTCTTCATCAGAGGGGTAAGTAAAAAGATGATCCTCTTCAAGTCCTTTTAAAATATCTGTAGAATTGCTTATTCCTAAAAGCTTATTGCAGAAATCAGCATTAATCCGGGAAAGTATTGATGTCTTTATCAGAAAATCCTTTACTTCATCCTGTAGGAGATCATAAACATTTTCTTCCAGATAGATAGACATATTCCGATGAGAGCCTTTAAGTTGTAATAAAAGTCTTTTAATTTCCTTCTGGTTCTTCCCTCTAACTGAGTGGTAAAAGAGTATTAAACCCGACACCCAGCCATCTGTCTTTTTAAGAATAATCTTTAAATTATCTGCCTGAAGTGATATATTAAATAATTGTGAAAAGAGTTGTTCAATCTCGAATATATCAAAAACAAGTTCCTTTTCACTAATCTCAAGAACCTTCCTCTGAGCTTTTAATCTGGATAACGGCAAATTTGGGTCTGTTCGACTGATGATAATGAAATGTACTTTAGAGGGCAGAAACTCAAAAAGAAATTGCATCAATACCCTTATCTCCTTGCTATCCCGAACTAGATGGTAATCATCAAGTACAATAATTATGTCATTAATAAGCGACTCTTCAATATTACTTACAAGGACATTAAGGATTGCCTCATGTTCCCGACTTATTGATTGAGGTTTCTTCGATTGAATATCAAGGTTTGTCTCAAGATCAGGTAAATATTTTTTTATCCCAGCAATTAAATAATTAATAAAGGTCACAAAATCTCTATCAGATCTGTCAAGTCTATACCATACTGTATCTAAATCTAACTGTTTCGATGCCTGAGCAATAAGAGTTGTCTTTCCATAACCAGCTCCAGCTACTACGGTAGTAATACGCTTCTTTGGTATTTCTTTTAGAATAGGGTACAATCTCTCTCTCTCTATAGTATCAACTGCAGGAGGAAGAAGAAGCTTTGTGTTCAGGATATTTATTCTTTGAAGCATTTATGACCTCTTCTGCTAAGGAAATTATTAGATAGTTAATTATCTGCTAGTAATAATCAGTTTCCATGTTCAAGGTAATTGGGTGAATTTTTATTATAGGAATACCTCATAAGGACAGACTAATTAAAGCATAGATATTTCTTTTGAAAAAATGCATACAATAATTGGATATATAATTTACAATTCTATATAAATGCTAACATTTTTTTTGTCTACTATAATATAACCAACCTTTAGATTATTTTATCAATAATTAAAATGTAAATATCAATTATATAATCCTGGAATTAAATAATCGATCAGGAATTGAATTGGATTGTATATTTCTTGACTTTTTTACTTTTTCCATTATATAATATAATGTTATGAGAGAACTAATCTATATATTTATCAGCGGTATTGAATATGGGATATGGAGGGATGAACTTTTATCTATAAAGGATAATCTCTCTATTCATCACCTACCGTTAGTTGATCCATACATTGCTGGAATCTCTCTTATAAATGACCGCGTTATGACACTTGCAGATATTTCTGCCTGCATAGGTCTAACACCAATAAGCAGATTTAATGAGAGTCATATCCTTCTTATTTCAGAACAGCAGGAGATTGCAGGATTTGCTGCTGATGGAGAGATCGGGAATAGAGATGTCACACCTGATGAAATATTCTCAATACCGAACTATCTGCAAACGCCATTGATTGACACATGTGTTCTACATGGACCAAAGCCTGTTCCTGTTATCAATATATCTAAATTGTATAATCTTGTATTAAACAGTAATTACAAACCTGAGGAGTATAAACTACAACAATCCAATATTAAGCAATGGGATATTCCATCAGTAAAGAACTTCAGATTGATTGAAATTTGTGGAAAAATTTTTGCTTTTCCTCAAATCGGATATGAGGGAAAGTCTCCTGTGCCGCAGGAAATTTCTTCTATTGCGCTCATCCCAGAATTTATTAAAGGTATAGTATTTCACAATGGGGATGTATTCCCTTTAATTAGTTTATCTAAACGCATGAAGCTGGATGAAGAGGATTCAGCAAAGCTTATGCTTATATCAGATATTGAAAAAAAACGATTTGGTTTTCTTATCGACTCAGATAAAGGCTTATTGGATATTGATATCGTTATACGTAATCTGCCTCCCTTAGTCCAATGGCGCTGGATGAGGGACACAATAATAAATAATGGCGATATTATTCCAATTATCGATCCCTGTGCCTTAGTATCAGCAGGTTCAAATGATGAAGATGAACTCCCTCTTCCGCAGAGATATAAGCCAAATTTCAAGTTTGAATCAAAATTCGGTTTTGAGGACGTCAAGGTTGTTGAATTTTCTCTTCTTGGGGTGCGTTATGCTCTTCCAGGCATGGAAGTTGTTGATTATATTCCCTTTAAACCATTTCAAAAAATCCCTAATCTCCAACCGATAGTATTAGGCATTTTTGAGCATGAAGGTGAGTTATTGCCTGTGCTGGATCTTGCGCTATGTTTTGGTCTACATTCTAGAGTTACTTCACTATGGCAGATGATACTGATTGAAAACGGAGACTTTCGTGCTATTGTTATTACTGATAAGATATATGGGGAAGAACAAATTCCAATCTCCTTACAGCGGAAACTGCCTATTAAACTGCCACATAAGGTAATATACGGTTGTTATCTGGATATGGAAAATAATGCTGTAAGACTGATTCTTAATGTTGAAGCTATGTCAGTATATTTTGAAGAGACTTCAGTGATAGAATTTTTCAATTCAGTTTCAGAAAGAATTGAATACGCAATGGGACTAACTCTCGATTATAGCAATAATAAAGGTCAAAATATCGATTCTATAGATAGACAAATTAAATCCGAAGATATATCAGATAATAATAACGCAACAGTTGAGTATTACCATGAAATAGAAGACGAGGTGGTCGAACTTTTCGAAGAATCAATTACTATTAATGAAATTATTGATGAAGCTGAAGTTGATCGATTTGGTGCAATCGTTAATAAGGATACGTCATCCAGTGATACTATCTCGGTCGAAGATGATGCTGATGATGGAGAAATCGCACAGGCGGATCAAGGAACTCAGATAACTGAAGAACATCAACACGCGAAGGAAGCGACATCCGGAGATATTACCGCGATCGAAGAAGATGCTGATGATGGAGAAATCGCACAGGCGGATCAA
>JAXHTB010000277.1:0-5447 GCA_034190185.1 Spirochaetota bacterium
ATATGATAGAAGCATTGCTGCTTATAATAAGCTCCTTATCAAGAATAAAAGAAATATTAAAATAATATCTAGAATTGCAGAAATATACTATGAGAATGGCGATCTTGCAAAGTCTTTTGAATTTTATAAAAAGATAACTATTCTTTCACCTGCATCAGAAAATGCAAGAGTTGCATATCTCAATATGGGGAATATTCTTGATGATGCAGAGAGATATGATGAGGCAATTGATGCATATCATAAAGCCCTTATAATTGATCCAAAGGACGATTCTGCGCACTATAATCTTGGAATTGCTTATAAACATGCAGGGAAGTACGAACTTGCTGTTGAATCATGGAGAAATGCCTCTAGAATAAATCCTGATAAACCTGATCCATTGCTTGCTCTTTCCAAGTATTATTACGAAAACAATCATTTCGATTTTGCAATGGATGAATATCAGAGACTGCTCAGGCGCTGGCCGGATTTGCAGGAGGCTCATTTTATTCTTGCAACAATATATTATAAAAAAAATCTTTTAGATTATTCAAAAGAGGAGTACAAAAGGGTTGTTGAGATAAACAATAATAATGATTTTGCTCGTAAAGCATATATAAATCTAGGAATAATTGCATTAAAATCTAAAAAGGATAAAATAAAGGGAATCGAAAAGGCAATGTCCTATATACAGAAGGCGCTTCTGTTAAAACCTGGCGATGCCGAAGCGCTTTTTAGTATGGGATTGGTATATATGGAAAAGGATATGCTTGACAAGGCAATAGACACATTCCATCAGTCAATCCTGTCAACAAGAGACAGCAGGCTAATTGCCGATGCTTATAATCATATTGGGAAATGCTATTATAATCAGGCAAGGTATAGAAAGGCTCTTCAATCCTTTACTATGGGATTAAAGGAGGAGCCAACCTTTGAAGAGATTCGATTAAACAGAAGGGTCGCAATGCAGGCATACGAAGAAAGCCTTCAAAAAAATTAATAAACTATGAAGGGGATATTAAATATCAATTCGGATATTGAAGATAAATTCCTTGCTCCCTTTGCCGCCAGATCTACAACAAGTAGGGGCAGGGTTTATATTGAGGAACAACATCCTTATAGGACAGCATTTCAAAGAGATAGGGATAGAATTATCCATTCAAGGGCTTTTAGAAGACTAGAATATAAAACCCAGGTATTTGTTAATCATGAAGGAGATCATTACAGAACAAGACTGACACATACATTAGAGGTAGCACAAATTGCACGTACAATTGCAAGGGTACTCCGTCTGAATGAGGACCTTTCCGAAGCTATAGCTCTGGCTCATGATCTTGGACATACACCTTTTGGGCATGCTGGCGAAAAGGAATTGAATGAATTATTAAAGGATGAACATGGATTTAAACATAACAGACAAAGCCTAAGGGTTATCGAAAATTTGGAACAAAGATACAGCGGCTTTAGCGGTTTAAACCTTACATGGGAGACAAGAGAAGGCATAGTAAAACACTCCTCATATCACGATCATCCGGAAATTTCAAGCTTTTCTCCTGATGAATTTGCTTCTTTAGAGGCTCAGATCATCGATCTTGCTGATGAAATTGCATATAATAATCACGATCTTGATGATGGAATAAGCTCTGGACTTCTCCAACTCGATGATGTAAAGAAACTCAGCATTTGGGAGCTTGCGATCGAGTCTTTAGGAGGGGCAAAGAAACTCTCACCTAATAAAAAGCTTCTTATAAATCAGATCATTAAGACAATAATAAACCTATTAGTCACGGACCTAATACAAACTACATTAGAGAAAATTGAAGAATTTTCAATTAAAGACTATTTTGATGTTAGGAAGGCTCCAACCAAAGTTGTTAGCTTTAGTAATGAGATAGAGCGTATGAATTACGAGCTTATGGAATTTCTTAATAAGAACCTATATCAGCATTATAGGGTAGTTCGGATGAGTATTAAAGCGCAAAAGGTCATTCGTGAACTTTTTACGCTTTACCTTGATTTTCCTAACGCCTTACCTCACGAT
Organism: Spirochaetota bacterium; assembly: GCA_034190185.1. GTDB lineage: Bacteria > Spirochaetota > UBA4802 > UBA4802 > JAFGDQ01 > JAXHTB01. Next base: position 2,021 of record JAXHTB010000277.1, read on the forward strand.
TATTATATAAGAATTGAGAATGATGGACTCAAACAGACAATATCCGATTATATTGCAGGTATGACCGACAGATATGCTCTTGAAGAGCATCAAAGGCTGACAGATCCAATGATTAAGGTTTAATACAACTGTTTATGGTTGTAAGTTTATAAAAGCCTCAAGCATTTTCGAAGCATTTTTTTTACAAGCGTTTACTGGGTCTAATATTCGCGAGTTCAGCGTTAACTCAGAATCCCTGACCCCCGAACATTAGAATTACATTTTATATCTATGATTTATCAATCGGAAATTAAAACTGAATAAAGTGAACGATTACAATAACTCTTTATCTTATTTACGTTTTGCTTTCTTTTTAGGCGGATTTGTCCAGTCTGTTATGGGAACTAACTTACCGCTTGAAGGGTCGGCTTTAAAAAGTTTGACTGTACTAAGACCTTTATGTTTAGTCGGTGAAAATGTAACAGGTCCGGATATCCCCCCTGTATCAAAATTCCTTAAACTCTCAAGTCCCTTAATGCACGATTCTGGAGTCAGGTTCTTGCCTGCTCTTTTTATCGCTTCACATAAGAGCAAAGACGTCAGCCATCCAGCAGTATAGTATTTAGACCTCCATGGTTTCTCTGTTCCCGGTTGCAATTTAAGAGTAATTTTGCGAAGTTTTTTCATACCTGGCGTGTCATCATACCATGAACTCATGGCATGTGACCCTATGTAAGATTTTGAGGATTCTCCCGCAAGTTTTACAGTATCCTCAGAGCATGATAAAAGAGATGCAAAAACCGGCGTCTTAAGCCCAAATTTCCTAAGTTCTCTTAGCAAAAGCGCCCCTGCTGATACAGAGTGATGAAGCAGGATATGAGTTACACCTTTCCGTTTCATTGTCATAACCTGTGAAGATGCCTCCATTGCGCCTAAAGGTATGATTCCCATATGAATGGACTGCTTATAATTAAAATGTTTCGCCCAATTAAGCACAGACTTACGCACCTGTTTGCCTGATTCTCCATCAAATGTAACAAATGCAAATTTCGTATTTTTTGCTTTTTTCATTTTTAATATATAGTAAAATATAACTCCAAAATCATCGTCATAGAATTCGCCTGTAGTAAACATATATGTCTTTACAGGATATGCAACACTTGGCTGTGGAAGAAAAGCAAGATTCGGTATCTTATACTTATCCATCTGGCCATATAACGCTTTTATTGATGCTGTATGATAGGGGCCCATCAAAGCAAAAATCCCATCTCTAAAAACAAGCTTTTTAAATGCAGCAATGCCAATTGGTATGGAATAATGATCATCCTCTACAATTGTTGTAATTTTGCGTCCATTTATTCCACCTTGATTATTCATATATTGACCATAATTTCTGCTGGCCTGACCTAAAATAGCAGTAACTGATGCTATTGGCCCTGTCATATCAGCTATTAGTCCTATCTTTATTTCTTTATCTGTTACTCCACGTATATCTTTTGAAAGAGTTATCTTTGTAAATAAAAAGGAAAAGATTAAACATCCCATAAAACATATCAATAGACACGCATGTCTCTTAATAAAATAAAAATTCACCATTGAAATCCTCCTAATTATATTTTATATAAAATGCTTGGAATAAGATAATGTAAAACAGATATCTAATTCAGTCTTAATTATAGACACATTTATCCCCAAAGTTCAAAATATAAGTATAGAATAAAAATTTTTTAAATTAAATTTCAATCTTATACAAAACAGATATGGAATACGACTTTTAATTTTATTAGTTAATTTTAATAAAATCTATAAAGACCGATTTGAAGTTGAAAGAAGAACTGTAGTAATAGATACTCAAAAGTGGTTTGCGCCAGCAGATTAAATGGATGAAATTATGTGAGTTTGCTATTATATAATTAGGTTTCGGCGTAAACCTTATGAGTAGATTTATCTGCATTACTAATTATAAATATTTAAAAAGGATGTCACAAAATATAAACAGTATAGTAAATAATGCAAGAAAAATATCGATAATATTGAAATAATTTATAATTTTTTTGGTGTATATTTGATAAAGCGTTATGTAACTTTTTAATTATTTTGTTTTAGTTGATACATTCTGCTTCCTTCCTATCATCTTTTCGCTAATAGGATTGAGTTTCAACCAGTAATATAATATTTAAATAATAGTATACAATTGTATATTATAATAATTTTTATATATATAATAATAATATTTTTATTTAGAATGATCAATTTTTTAGAATAATTTTCTTCTTTTTTTAATTGATTTTCATCTTTTTATACTGTATATTAAAAGGAAGTTATATTCCAGATAACATATAGGAGGAATTATGAGTAAAATTTATAAGTTTATAATAGGAGTAACTTTTACGAGTTGCTTAATACTGTCAACAGCGTTATTGAAAGCAGCAACAATTAGCGGCGACCCACCAACTCTTTATATCAATGAAATAACAATCACATTTCCTGTTATAGGAGAAGTAACTATAGATGGAGCTGATCTTTCAGATCTTCAAAATGGATTAAATGCTGAAATATCGACTGAATTTAATAATTCCATTAATGATGCAAATGATGAAATTGGACAATATAAAGATCAAGATGATCTTGCTATGGGTTTTGCTAATGCCAGTGTATATGCTTCACAGGTGGCAACACATCAGGGATATCAGGACTATTCATTATTTGCCATAACTACAGGTATTATGCTTGGAGTGCAAGCCCCCAGCATCGATCCTGACTACTATGACCCTGACACTATTGAAGAAGAATTAGAAGAGGAGGGAGATCTTTATGCAGGCATAGGTGTTGGATTATGTATGGTAAACTTGGGAATAAATACATGGTTTCTCTATCCTGGATTATATTTAAATGTTAAATTTGGATATCTTTCATTAGAACATGAGGGTGTTTCATTTAAAACTACTTTATTGGGAATAGGGGCAAACTATTCCTGGATAAAGACAAAGTCATTCCTGCTTGGACTTTTTAAATGGCGCGGTATCTCTTTTGGCACAGGTTTAATATACAATAGAAGCGAAATAGAGTTTGAACAGGAAGTCACGATCGATCCTGTCCCTTTTTCATATGAGCATGATTTCACTGAAGGAGCATTTACTGAGACAGTTACATTTACAGGTAATGTTTACTTGGATCCATCCTTTCAGATTGGACTTGAGACAAACACATTTACTATTCCTTTTGATGTTACAACATCTGTGAGACTTCTTTGGGTTATGAACTTCAATCTTGGAGCAGGTATGGATATTAATTTTGGTTCTACTGATATTAACCTGAAGGCAGCAGGAGTAGCCAGGCTTGAGGATGTTAGTATGGAAGGGGGTGAAGTTGATAGTACCACCACACCTGCAAATCTAAATGTTGATGGAAGTACTACTGGCGTGAATCCTTCTATTGTTCGCGCCAG
>JAXHTB010000278.1:0-5436 GCA_034190185.1 Spirochaetota bacterium
ATTTCAATAATAGTTCTTCTATCCCTTTTGGATTTTAGTATAAATGATCATGATCTTTTAAAACGTAATAATACAGTTTCCAATGTTATTGGACCCATCGGGGCATATATCAGCTACTTGCTTAGAAGTGCATTTGGATATTCATCACTTTTTATTTCTGTCGTTTTTGCAATTACAGGCTGGAGTGTTATAAGAAAAAAAAAGACAACAGATATTTTGGAGAGGGTATTCGCATTATTCTATCTTATGATATCATCTTCTATGCTCATTTCCCTATTAACCAGTTCGTCAATTATCCAATTTTCCGGCGGATATATAGGATTGTATCTCTCCACATTTTTCAATAGACTTTTTGGCAGCTTGGGCGCTTATCTTATTATTTTTATAATGAACCTGATAGGCTTTATTTTGCTTGGGATAATATCTGTTTCAAGTATGCTTGAGCATGGCGGTAATGGTAATAAAAAATTTTTTCAATTACTCAAAAGAATTTCTAGGAAAATAATAAATTATTATCGCCGACGAAAAATTCCACTTAATTATATTGAGAAAGAGACACAAAGAATAAAGGGAAGAATTCCATGGATAGTGAAAAAAAAGATTATATTAAATGATTATGAATATGAACCTTCTATAAAAGTGGAGCTTCCAAAACTTCTGGAGTTAAAGGAGCCACTTCCTTCTGGACTCGATATCTCTTCATTTCTTGAAGAAAATTTGCCAAGATCGGAAGGTATTGACATGGTTGATGATAGTATAATCTACTCAGAACCTTCATCATTTATTGAGCCTATTAATAATGCAGTCGATGTTGAGGAGGCTTTTGAATTAGATCAGGCTACTAAGACTCTTCCTGATAAAGAAAATGAGAGATCAGATCTGCCAGATCAGTACAGAGAAAGTTCTGTTGAATATAATTGTAAAGATGCTTCTTCTAGGATAAAGTATAACAGAATTATCGGAGTTGAATCTGATAAAAGCGCTTGTTCGGTAATACCTCCTGATCAACTGATGGAAGTTGATGAAGATGGATCTAACTTTGACAGTACAGTATTCGATGATGATGTAGAGATGGAAACTATAAACAGTGAGAACAGGGTTTTTGAAAATATTACAATAGATAGGAATTATATTATCCCCACATCTTTTCTTAGAACATCTGCTCCAGTAGATTATGAGAGTTGGAAAATTGAAGTAAAAAAGAATTCTGAGCTTCTGGTGAACACATTAAAAGATTTTGGAATCGAATCGCGGGTAATAAATGTAAACAGGGGACCCGTTCTTACTCTCTATGAGATGCAGATTGCTCCTGGCATTAAAATAAACAGGATCGTCAGTCTTTCTGATGATATCACAATGGCCTTAGCCGCATCAAGGGTAAGAATTGTTGCGCCTATACCAGGTAAATCAGCAATAGGGGTTGAGGTGCCAAACAAGAAAAGAGAAATGGTAACCATGGGTGATATTATAAATATGCCAGATTATAAATCTAGCAGTGGAAAACTGAAGGTTGCTCTCGGCAAGGATATATTTGGAAATCCAATAATGCTGGATATAAAGAAGCTCCCGCATCTCTTAATAGCCGGAGCTACTGGAGCCGGCAAATCGGTGTGTGTAAACTCCATCATTACTAGCATCATCTACAATTATGATCCTAATCATGTAAGATTTATTCTAATTGATCCTAAAATGGTAGAGCTTCAACTTTATAATGGGATGCCTCATCTGCTTACACCTGTAATAACTGAGGTCGCAATTGCGCCTAAGGCATTAAAATGGGCAATGTACGAAATGGAAAGAAGGTACAGGCTTCTTTCTGAGGTAAACACCAGAGATATTGATAAATATAATGAAAAGATAACAAAATATGGTGATCAATTCGAGAGATTGCCATTTATTCTTATCATAATGGACGAGATGGCTGATCTTATGATGATAGCGGCTAAAGAGATAGAGGGATTCATTATCCGAATAGCGCAGAAGGCAAGGGCTGTGGGAATTCATTTGGTACTTGCAACTCAAAGGCCCTCAGTTGATGTTATTACAGGAGTTATAAAAGCAAATTTTCCAGCAAGGATCGCTTTCCAGGTGGCACAAAAAACAGATTCACGAACAATTATCGACCAAAATGGAGCAGAAAAGCTTTTAGGTAAAGGTGATATGCTTTATCAGTCTCCTATGAATTCCTTTCCTATCAGGATCCAGGGCTCTTTTATCTCTGAAGAAGAGATAATGCAGGTAGTTGGTCATCTTAAGACCATGGGGAAACCGAAATATATAGATATTGAAGACGATGTTGCTGAAGAAGAAGCAATTGATAATGACGATGGAATTCAGGATGAACTCTTTGTTGAGGCTATAAAAATTGTAGAAGAGTCTAAGAAGGCCTCTGCTTCCTATCTCCAGAGAAGACTAAGTATTGGTTATAACAGAGCAGCAAGAATTGTTGAGCTAATGGAAGAAAGGGGATATGTCGGACCCCTCCAAGGAAGCAAACCAAGAGAGGTATTTATTTAAATCTGTTATTGTTCAATAGCTTAAATATAGCAAAAAATCCTTCCAGATGTTATTTTTTGAGAATTCTGAAAGAAACTATCATTATCAAAATCTAAATGAATGGCTTAATACTATAAAAAAGGTGGTTCAGATGAAAAATAATATCTTTACTGTTGGTAAGGGCTTGTGTTTTTTATTTTGATTTTTATGATAACATCAAAGATTTAATGAAAAAAACTAGACGAGGTTGATATGAAATATATTCAGATGAAGTTTGGAGACAATGCACCCGATTTTAACTTCGAAACACCATGGTCTCCTATGCAAAGTTTTCATGAAGCCTTAAAAGACAAACCAGCTGTACTAGTGTTTCTACGCTACCATGGCTGCCCAGTGTGTCAGATGGAGATGGCAAATTTAAAAAATAAGATAGATTTGTTTAATGATAAAGGGCATAAGGTGTTTGTTTTCTTACAGAGTTCACCTGCAAATATTGCTTCCATTACCAATGAGGATGATTGGCCATTTCAGATAGTCTGCGATCCTTTGGGCTTGATCTTCCGGCAATATGGTGTAGAACCTGGCGGGATTTTTAAATATCTTCATCCTGCAGGACTCATAGCAGGGATCAAAGCTATAAGGCAAGGCTATAAACATGGAAAATTTGAAGGTAAAGAGACACAGTTACCCGCGGTGTTTGCAGTTACCTCGAAAAAGAATATTGGATATGTTTATTATGGTAAGCAAATCAGCGACCTGCCTTCACCTGAGGTGATTGCATCGAACATTGAGTGATATAAATTGAGTGTGGACAGAAACTGTGGAATAATTCAATTATCAGATGCTGTCATTCCTGCAGATACAGGAATGACATAGAGATTACTTCTATTCCACGTCTCCCATAGATTCTAGCCACACTCTTATTATTTCCAAAAATAAAAGCATCCATGCATTAAGTGACAACCGTCAATATACCCATTACCGAAATAATAAAGCTATAATTAGTTTTTCCTTGCCAAGAAGATTCCATATATTATAATATTTAAAGGAATTTTATTAACTTCTATGGTATCCGTTCACTAGTTCAAGGTTCATAGATTCAGGATTCTGTTATTGAAGGTTAAAGATGAATCGCAAATCTGCAAATGCCAGCGAAAGTAAAATGCTTCGGAAATACGTCATGTTTGTATATAATTAACCGTATATAGTAAATTGATATCCGTAAAGAGTTACCTTCTATGATGCTCATTTAACAATAGTTCTATATCTTTTAATATTTATAAGGAAATAATTTTGAAAGCATGAATCAAGATAGAATCGCAGTGCTTGCAGGTGATGGAGAACTTCCGCTTATTGTTGCTAAACGTATAGACGAAAAGAATAGTCTTGCTTTAGTTATCGTTCTTCAAGGAAATAAAGAAAGATTTAATTTTTTACATGAAAGAGTAGCGGAAATAGCTCCTGGAAGATTAAAAAAAATATTAAAGCTCTTGGAAAAAGAAAAAATAGATAAAGTGATAATGATAGGAAAGATAGACAAGCAGGGATTTATTGAACGCAAAGGATTTGATATGAAGGCCTTGTCTGTAATAAAAAGGATGAGGGACGGAAAGGATGTTACAATATTCAGTTGTATTCAGGAAGAACTGAAGCAGATAGGCGTTGATGTTTTGCCTCAGGATAAATATATAAAGGATATGTTAGCGAAGAAAGGGGTTTTAACGCAACGCACTCCAAAAGAGTCCATACTGGAAGACGCTAACTTTGGAATGAGATATGCCAGGAAATTAGCGACAATGGATATTGGACAAACTATAGTAGTAAAGAACAAGACGATAATTGCAGTGGAAGCAGTAGAGGGTACTAATGAGACGATTAAAAGAGGAGGTATTCTTGGACGTGGCTCTTCAGTTGTATGCAAAGCCGCAAGGAAGAAACAGGACGCGAGGTTCGACATCCCTGTTGTTGGACTGGAAACTATCAAAGTCATGGCTGAACATAAATGCGCAACATTAGCAGTTGAATCAGGAAAAATCCTTATTGCAGGAATGAATGATGTTATTAACTTTGCAAACAAAAAAGGGATAGCGATTCTCGGTTTATGATATTAATGGTTCATGTTATATGGTTTTATTTACTGGTGGAACAAAATTACATTAACAACTTTCAAGGTTTTAATATCTTACCTAAATCAGCCAATGGTGATGGAAGTAGTGAAGAATTGGATTCATTTGGTTTCTCCTTTTTTAGTTTTAAGAAGGAAGAGGATAGATGATATCTTCATATAATAGCGTCCCCTATTGGTACTGACTGACTATTTTATAACCGGTCTTTAAATCCAGTCGATAATAAGCATGTACTTCTTACTAAAAGGAAATTTCAGTACCAGTTCTTGATTTATTAGCAAAGGGTGTTAATAAAAGAATTACATTTGCTGTATCTGACATAATAAGGTCAGAATTTGTGAACATAGGCAATTTAACAGTTGTTGAGAGATCGCAGATGAAGGTTATTATGGATGAACAGGGATTGCAGATAACAGGGTGTACTGATGCTGAATGCTCAGTTGAATTTGAAAAGATATTATCAGCAAGAAGAATCGTCGTTGGCGAGGTTAATTCAATAGGCAAGTCAATAATAATTACAGCAAGATATATCAATGTTGAATCAGGAGCATCGTTCTTTTTAGCAAATCAGGAGAGCGGGTCTCTGGACGATGTTGCTGATGCCGCATCAGTAATTGCAAAGGACCTTGCCAGGAGGATTGTATCTGGCAATTATTCTGTAAATTTAGGTGTATCATTGCGATATTAAGGGGAATAAGAAAGGCACAGGATTGCAAAAGCAAAGAGGCTCATGGGCACATAGGCACAAAAATTTGAAAATATTCATCCATATAATAATTAACAAAATTTTTGAGCTTCTTCATCCCCTCCCCAT